>CALXJX010000017.1 GCA_944388735.1 uncultured Clostridia bacterium | reverse complement strand
GAAACGCCTATATTTTGACGTTTCTCTTACATTTGGAATTTAGTTTTTCTTTTGGAAGTTACTTTTACAACTTACCTTATTAAATTTTAATATTATAAGAATCCTAGATTACCTTTGATATAATATTTTTTATATCTTCGATAGATTTAAATACATAACTACTAATTCCTTGATTAATTGCTGAGATAACATTTTTTTCTTTATCATCAAAAAATATTGTTTCCTCTTTTTTTAAATTATATTTATCAATAAGTAAATTATATATTCTTTTATCTGGCTTAATTATATGCTCTTGATAAGAATATATACCACCATCAAATACACTATTGATATTTATTAAATCATTAATGTAATTGTAACTATCCTCTGTTATATTAGTTAATAAATATAATTTATAACCCTGTTTTTGCAAAGTTTTTATATATTCGAAATTCATAGTTATTAAAGGATAACTTTTATATAAATTTTCTTTACTTAATATATACTTTAAATTTTCAAATTCTTTATAGTTAGATAAACTTTCTATATGCTCATTAACTTTTTTATTTCCAAGCAAACATTCTTTAAAACTTTTTCCATATGCAAGTTTATATATAATGTCGCAATTTTTTCCTAATAGTTTTTCGATATTTTTCTTGCTATCGTCAAAAATAATTCCACCTACATCTAAAACGATATTTTTTATATGTTTCATTTTTAATTTCTCCTATAAAAAATTATTACTGCAATTTTATTGCAATGCTTATAGTTTTCTATAATAATCTATGATATTCTGTGCTAAATATAAAAATAAAATACTGTTTTTAAAGACAGTATTTTCAGTAAACTTGGTTATCTGTGATATTATGTACCACTCTATAATAAGCGTCTAAACTTATTCAAATTGGAGGCGACACCCGGATTCGAACCGGGGATCAGAGTTTTGCAGACTCGTGCCTTACCACTTGGCTATATCGCCGAATTTTATTAAATAAAAACAAAATGGAGCAGGTAACGAGAATCGGACTCGTGACTAAACCTTGGCAAGGTCTCGTTTTACCACTAAACTATACCTGCGAATCTTATTAATCTTACCAGAAAACTTTTACAATGTCAAGTAATTCTGCCTATATTTTTTTGACTGTAACAATTCAGAAGTACCTCATTGACCTCTGAATTGCTACCTTTAACTTATTACTATATTATGATTTAAAGCGAAAAAGATACCAAAATTTCAAAAAAAGATATCTTTTTTTATATATTTATAATTTATTCTTTATAGTATTTATAACTGTAAATTTAAATATTTTATTTCTTTGCAAGAGCCTTCCTTGTAGATGTTTTTTTAGTTGTTTTCTTTGATGTAGTTCTTTTTCTTGCAGTTTTCTTTTCAGTTTCTTTTTTCACATCTTCTGCCTCATCTGGATTCCACTTTTCTCCTTTTTTAGGTTTATTCCATGATATATAATCACAAGATTTTGGATTATTTTCACATATATAATAATTTCTTCTTCTTTTTGTTTTTCTAACTTGAACTACTCCGCCACACTTAGGGCAAGGTACATCAATAGTCTCTACAATTGGTTTTGTATTTTTACATTCAGGATATCCAGGACATGCCAAAAATTTTCCATATCTTCCATATTTGTAAACCATCATTCTTCCACACTTTTCACATGGTATGTCTGATACTTCATCAACTAGTTCTACATGTTCTAGTTCTTTTTCAACCTTTTCTATCTCTTCTTCGAATGGGCCATAAAATTCCCTAATCATTCTTTTCCATTCTTCTTTTCCTTCTGCAATTTCATCAAACTCATTTTCTATTTTAGCTGTAAACTCTACATTAATTACATCTGAGAAGTTTTCAGTTATTAACTTATTAACTATTTTTCCAAGCTCTGTTGGTATTAATTGCTTTTGAACTTTTTCAATATATCTTCTTTCTAAGATTGTTGTTATTGTTGGAGAATATGTACTTGGTCTTCCTATTCCTTTTTCTTCTAAAGCTTTTACTAGGCTTGCTTCTGTATATCTTGGTGGTGGTTCTGTAAAACTTTGCTTTGGATTTATTTTTTTAAGATTGACTTCTTCATTTTCTTTTAAGTCTGGTAACATTCCTTCTAGTTCTTTTTCATCTGTGTCTGTACCTTCAACATATAGAGTCATAAATCCTTTAAATTTTATTGTTTGTCCATTTGCTTTAAAATCATAGTCATTTGCTTTAATTGTCACAGCCATAGTATCATATACTGCTGCAGCCATTTGACTTGCCATAAATCTATGATAGATTAATCTATATAATTTGTACTGATCTTTTGTTATATAATCTTTTATATCATCTGGTTTTAAATCACAATATGTTGGTCTTATAGCCTCATGTGCATCTTGAGAGTCTTTATTTGTTTTATAGTATCTATTTTCATAATATTTCTCACCATATTTAGCTACTATTTGCTCTTTTGCTGCTCTTCTTGCTTCTTCTGATATTCTTGTAGAGTCTGTTCTCATATATGTAATTAGACCTACTGTCCCTTTTTCAGGTATTTTTACACCTTCATATAATCCTTGTGCTATTGACATTGTTTTCTTTAATGTAAATCCTAATTTTCTTGAAGCCTCTTGTTGCATTGTACTTGTTGTAAAAGGTGGTGCCGGCGTCCTTTTTTTCTCTCCCCTTTTTACATCTTTTACAATATATTTTGCTTTTTCTATATTTTTTAATATTTTATCTACATCTTCTTTTGAATGTATTTCTACTTTTTTCCCGTCTCTTCCGAAAAATCTGGCTTCAAATTCTTTTTTTGTCTCTTTGTCTTCTAAATTTACATAGATATTCCAATATTCTTCTGGTATAAATTTTTCAATTTCTTCTTCTCTATCAACAATTAACTTTACAGCTACTGATTGTACTCTTCCTGCTGATAAGCCCCTTTTTACTTTTTTCCATAAAACTGGACTCATTTTATATCCAACAATTCTATCTAACACTCTTCTTGCTTGTTGAGCATCGACTAAATTCACATCAATGTCTCTTGGTTCTTTAATTGCTTTTTGAACTGCATTTTTTGTAATTTCATTAAAAGTCACTCTTGTAATTTTGTCTTTTTCATCCTGCAAAATTGTTGCTAAATGCCATGCTATTGCTTCTCCCTCACGGTCAGGGTCAGTAGCTATATAAATTTTTTTTGCTTGTTTTGCTTCTTTTTTTAGAGATTTTATTAAATCTCCTTTTCCCCTTATATTTATATATTCTGGCTCAAAGTCATGTTCCACATCTACCCCAAGCTTTGATTTTGGCAAATCTCTTATGTGCCCCATTGATGCTACGACTTTTGTGTTTCCACCTAAGAATTTTTTTATGGTATTTGCCTTTGCCGGTGATTCCACTATAACTAATTTATCAGCCATATTTGTTCTCATTCCTTATATAACATATTTAGGTTTTTTAAAGGACCTATAAACCTTTATAGTTAATTGTATTTTTCAAGTAAACAAACTTGTCTTATTTTCTTAATTCTTTTTGCTTATAGTATTCTAGCTTAAAAATTTGCATTTTGCAAGTTTTTTATGAATTTTCATAAATAAAACCTTAAATTTTACGCAAGTAAAATTTGTGTGCATTCTTAGATCGAAGCGATTTGTTCTGCGCCAAATTTCTGAAAGAAATTTGTGTGCAATTGTTAGAGCGAAGCGATGTTCTTGAATAGGAAAAACTCGATTTTTCCTATTCAAGAACAATAGCGGGCTTTTCAGGCCTTCCATTTTAATAGCCTTTTAAATCCCGCATCATTGTTCATACTTAAAAAAATAAACTTTTTAAATCGCTAATAACATCTTCCACACCTATTGGTGTCACTTCGTTTTCTTTAAGTATGTTTAATAATTTTTCAATTTTGTTTTCATCATTAGATAAATACTTTAATTCTTTGCTCTCAGTTTTTGTAGTATTTTGAATGTATTCTGTTTTTACAATACTAATTCCATACTTTGCATTTTTGTTTCCTATGATCTCATCTTCATTAATTCTTTTGTAATATTCTAGCTTTATTGGATGATAAATTTGTGCTTCTACTAAAGATTCCTTTTTGATGAAAACTCCTCCAAAGAAAGTTTTCAATTTTAATTTTCCTCGCATAATATGTTTATAATTTTTTAATACTTATTTTATAAACATATTCTTTCTTTTAATTTTTTTGCACTTCTTCATAATACTACTAAAATGCTTCTTTGGCAAGCTTTTTTCATCGCAGGAAATTACATTATTTTACAAAATGGCACATTTGTTAATATCACATATTCTTTTTAAATATTTGTGTCTGCTTTCTTTTTATTTTAAGCTTTTATCATTTAAAGCTTCATAATATTCATATTTATTATTAATTGCTTCATCTCTCAAAAACATGTATAACTCTGCAATTGTTGCTGCATTATAAGGATTCACATAGAAAACACTCAATAATCCAAATGTAAAAATAGATAAAAAGTTCCAACCAAAAAATGACATATCTAGTATAAATGTTTTCCATTTGTTTCCTTTCATCATTTGTTTTGATAAAATAAATGCTTCTTTTCTTTTTATTTTAGGATTTTCTGCTAATATATATGGTATCATTCTATACTCATAAGTTTTTATAACTCCACCTACTATTGTTAAATACCATAATGCTGTATAAAGATTTCTTAAAAACATTGTTGTAGCTACATTTAACCAATTCCCATTTTTAAATACATCTAATATAACTCCTATTTTAGTGCTATTCCCTTTTCTTGCTTTTAAAAAGTATTTTTTTCCTCCAACTATTAATGGATCAGCAACAAAAATAGTGAAAGAAAAGGCTAAAACTGCTGCTATAATTAATGCTATTCCTAAGTTTACTTTATCTATGTTAAAAGATTTTATTGCATCATAAATCTTAAAAATATACTTCTGTGATTTTGTAGCACTATTTAAGTTTGCTTCTACAGCTTCAAACACCATTTTTTGTGTTTCGTTTAATGTTTTATGTATGTTGTCTGATGATGTTATGGCAATACTACTTTTTTCTGCTCTATGTATAATATAGTTTGGATCCATAGAATCTTCTGATTGCCATATTCCTACAATTGATGTACCAAATTCTCCTGTTAATAATGCTATTAAAAAGCATGTTATTATCGCTGTCCAGTAGTTCTTTTTCACTACTTCTTTGGCTTTCTGCTTCAGTTCTTTTCTTGTCCACATGTATTAATCTCTCCCTATTTTATCTGTTTTTATTATTATAAAACATTTGGTATTTATTTACAAGTTATTGTTTTAAGCTCAAATATCCCAACTCTTCCCACATATTATATGCTAAATTTAATCTAAACAACAATTTAGGCTTTGCTCCTGCTCTGTTCTTATCTACAACACAAGCATAATATCTAACATCTGGGTCATCAAATTTCTCTAAATCAAAAAATTCCGTATCCACTTCTTTTAGAGAATATTGATATTCATCATAATTTTCTCTGTTTATCTGTTTCATAAGTACCAATGTATCCAACACTTCTTTAACAGTTCTACTAACAGCTAAATCAACCACGCTCAAATTTATTGGTGGAGTTGCTCCTTCTGCTAATTGTAAAGATGAACAAATAAAAATATTAAAATTTTGAGCTATATTTGATAGAATCGTTGCTGTTTTTTTAAGTTCTTCTCCCACTCCTATATTTGCAGTATCTGTTTTCAATGTATCATAAAAGACATATTCTATTTTCTCTTTATAGTAGTAATTCATAATTACTTTTTTTAGTTCATCATTTGTGTGGTCTGTAATATTTATAAAATAAATTGAGTTGTTTACTTCTTTATTTATCCAATCTGTTACTTCTATCGTTTTATTAAATTCTGTTGATATTTCTGATAATCTTTTAACAAAATCTTTTTGACTTTCTCCTTTTCTTTGAACTATAAATCCATTTTCATCTGTTTCTACATTCTCTGTATGATCCGGTCTAAATTTAAATTCTAAAAGTTCTCCTTCTGTCTTCTTTAATTCTTGTCCATGTATTTTTTGTATATCTGGATTATTTATTATTGTTGTTATTAAACATAGTCTCATTTTTTCTTCTGACATTTCATTTGATATTACTAATACTTTCTTTTTATGTACAAATGCTGTATAAGCTGCTAAATCCACCGTAAGCCTACTTTTACCAGAGTTTGATGGCATTGCATAAGCCATTGTCTCTCCTTTTCTTAATCCTTTAAATACACTTGTCAATATTGGAAATGGCATTGATAATCCATTTGCTAAATTATTTCTACCTTCTTCTAAAAATCTAGTTAAATTTTGATTTAAAACTGCTTGTTTAAATTTATTTGTTACACTTACTTGATTTACTGCATTTTCAACTTCTTCTACTGTCATTTTATCATACAATTCATAACTTCTTATTTCTACTATTTTGTCTTGAATATCTTTAATTGGATTTCTTAAAAAGTTTTTTCTTAAAACAAATAATTTTTTTAAATCTATATAAATTTTTTCCATGTTATAGTTTTTGTCTTTTACTTCTTCCTTTAATTGTATTTTCATTTCATAAACTTTTTCAGAGTCTTTGGAAAAATTAAATCCTTTTTTTGCTATCTCTGGTGTATAGCTTCCACCTTCTGTAAACAAAACACTTTTGTATATGTTTAATATTTCATCATCTTCGAAAAAGCAATCATCTGATAAATAATAATATTTATAAATTCCTTCTGGATTATTTAGTAATAATCCCATATATATATGTTCTAATTTAATATCACTTAATTCGTCTGGATATTTTTTTATTGCTTTTGTTTCTTTTTTTATAAAAGGTAAAATTTCGATTTCTTTTGTGTCTTTTTCGTTTTCTTTTTTTGAAGTATTATCTTTATTTATGTCTATAGTTTTTAGTTTGTCTAGTGCTTCTTGAAGTTTACCATTTTCGATAAGCTCTTTTATTTCTTCAATTGCTTTTTCATTTTTTTGTGTAATAGGTATTTTTTCTAATAAATTGTATAATTTATTTATACTTTCTTGGTCCATATACTGTTCTCCTTTTCTTTTTTCCTAATTATATCATTGAATTTCATTTTATGATAGATAAATAATAATATTTTTCACTTAAATTTTATTTTATCATTTAATTCTAGCTTACCTGCTCTAGTAATCTTATTATAGCCATACTTATCTTTTAATTCGTCTATTACTCTATCAAGTTTTTCCTGCTTTTCGTTGTTTATATCCTTCTCAAATAAAGATATTTGCTTCTCTTCTTTTTCAACTAAATTATCTACCCTTACCCCTACTAATCTTATTGCTTGACCTTTTCTGTACATTTCATTTAATAATTCCTTTGCTTTGCTATAAATCTCTTTTGTTGAGTTTGTTGCTTCTCTCATTTTTCCTTGATGAGATGTATCTATAAAATCTTTTGTTCTTAGTTGAACATTTACTGTATTTGCTAAAAGCTCCTCTTTCCTAAGTCTATATGCTACTTGTTCGGATATTGCTAGTACTATTTCTTCTAATTGTTCCACACTTGAAATATTTTCTGGCAATGTAACTGAATTTCCTATACATTTAGGCTTTTCTGGTAAATATTTTACTTCTGTTTTGTCTATTCCGTTGGCATATTCCCACATTTGCATACCATGTTTTCCAAATTTTTTTTCTAATATTTTTTTATCTGCTTTTGCTAAGTCCCCTATTGTTTTTATTTGCATATTATATAATTTGGGTACAGTTTTTTTGCCCAACATAAATAGTTCAGATATTGGTAATGGCCACATTTTTTTCGGTATTTCTTCTTCAAAAAGAGTATGTACTTTATCTGGCTTTGTAAAATCTGATGCCATTTTTGCTAATAGCTTATTATGGGCTACTCCTACATTGACTGTAAAGCCTAGTTCTTCTTTTACTCTTTTGTTTATTTCTCTTCCTTTATTTAATAATGTATCTTTCATTAAGTAATTTGTCATGTCTAAAAAGCATTCATCTATACTAAACCTTTCGATTTTGTCTGTATATTCTAATAATAATTGGTATAGTTGATTAGAATACTTTTTATATGTTTTGTAGTCTGATGCAAATATTTGAATATTGGGACATTTCATTCTAGCTTGATAAATTGTTTCAGCTGTTTTTATTCCAAATTCTTTGGCTTTCATACTTTTTGCTAAAACAATTCCAGACCTTTTTGTTTCATCTCCTCCTATAATAGCTGGTATTTCTCTTATGTCTATTTTACTTCCGTTTTTTATCATTTCTATTGCTGTCCAACTTAAGAATGCATTATTTACATCTACATGTAATATTTGACGTTCCATAATATCACCAATTTTATTTTAAAACACTTGTTTCTATTTGTCAATTATTAGCCTATTTTTCTTTTTTGAACAAGATATGTTATTTTACTAATAATTGGAGTTGGTACGATTTTAGCTCCTAGTTTTGCAATCTTTACATCTAATCCTGGAACAATATAAAATTTGCCTTGTTGCATCTTTTTAATAGCATATTTAGCAACTTTCATACTATTAGCTTCTCTAATATGAAATTTTACATTTGCAACATGATTAAAATTTGTATTTACAGGTCCTGGACACAAAATACTAATTTGCACATTAGATTTTTCCTTTTTTAGTTCTTCTCTAATTCCTTCTGAAAGTTTTACAATATATGCTTTTGTTGCATAATATGTCGCCATGAGTGGTCCTGGCAAAAAGCCTGCAATTGATGCTACATTTAAAATCTTTCCGCTTCCTTGTGCTTTCATATCAATTAAATACAACTTTGTTAAAATGTGATATGCAATTATATTTGTATGAATCATATTTAATTCTTTATTTAATGATGTTTTTGTAAAATTCCCACAATCTCCAAAAGCTGCATTGTTAATTAAAATATCTATATCTCGTACTTTTTTATAAAGTTCTTTGCAATTGTTTTCACTTGATAAATCCATAGATATTGTTTCAACTTTTATCTCATTTTTTTCTTTTAGTTCTTCAGAAATTTGGTTTAATTTGTTTACATCTCTTGCTACTAATATTAATTCATATCCTTGGCTAGCAAGTATTCTTGCCATATCTCTTCCTATTCCAGAAGATGCTCCTGTTATTAAAACTCTCATTGTTTTACTCCTTTCGTTATATACGAAATGTTTGTCTTATAAAAAATGTTATTTTCTTTATTTTATTATATCTATTTATTTAATTCAATATCCATATTTTTAAAGTTTTTCTCTTTATATAACAGTTCAGATGTTAACATGGAAACATTATTTCTTTAGTATTTTTCGAATGTGACGTGGAATAGATATATCAAGTTTCATTGAAGGTACAGTATTTGTAAGTAGCTTATTTATTTGGTTAACGTATACTAAAATATTGGAGAGGTGTTGCTATGATTACTTTTAATATTGAAAATTTATTGAAAAAGAAAAACAAGAGTAAATATTGGCTTTGTCAACAAATGGATATTACTTCACACAATTTAAATCGTGTTATCCGTGGAGAAACTACATCTATCTCATTCAAATATTTAGAAGAATTCTGCAAACATCTAGATTGTACTTTAGATGAACTTATTGAAATTGATAAAGATGCTTAATATTAAATGACATAAAAAAACAATCTACCTAAAATTAAATAGTAGATTGTTTTTTTGTGTATTTTTCTTTCGCAATCTTTTATTTCTTATTCAATCTTAATTTTATTTCTCTTAAGATTTCATTTAAGCATGTATTTAAATCTATATTTTGGAATCTTTTTTTAATTCCTGCTTTTTTTAAGTTTTCTTCTGAGAAATCTTTGCTATCAGCAAGAAATCTTCTACATAATTCTGTATATTTAGCCTCTTTTTGTTCTTTTTCTCTTTTTATTGCTCTTTCCAATCTTAATCCGTCTTCTACTTCAATATATATTGGTATTAGTTCTTTTTCAAAATATTTTTTCATTTTTTCGTATGATTCTAATGTTCCTAACATTATCAAATCTTTATTTGTCTTAAATTGTTCATCTGCAATTGTTGCATATATCCATGGTCCGTATACTGTTTGATATGTTCTATACTCTATTATTTTGTCTTTTTCTTTACCTTCAATATATTGTTGCATTTTTTCATTAGATACATAATGATAGTTTATACCTTCTTTCTCTCCTTCCCTTATTGGTCTTGTAGTATACATTATGTATGTATTTACATCTAATTTTTCTTTTAATTTTTGATATATTGTGTCTTTTCCAGATGAACTTTTTCCCATTATATATATAATTTTCATATTATATCTAATCCTTCTTTTTTTCTTTTTCTTCTTTTTTGTCTTTATTTTTTTCTAGCATTTTATTGATAGTGTTTAAAATATCATCTGAATTTTCATCAAAATCATCTTTTACTAAATTAAACATCTTTGTATTTGTCCTCCCCTTTAATTTCTTCATTTATATTTTAGCATAGTGATTTAAATAATTCAATAAAATTTTATCTAGACTTTTTCTAATTTTTGATATAAACTATACATAAACGAAATAATGCAATAGGAGGTCTTAATGAAAAATCTATTCATAAAACACAAAGCAGACATAAATAATCCAAAATGGAAAAATATGCTCTCAAGGCAGTCGCCTTTATATAAAAGAAATAATGACATACGAGACGAATTCGAAAGAGATTATACAAGAATAATACATTCTAACAGTTATAGAAGACTAAAGCATAAAACACAAGTCTTTTTCTCTCCTGAAAATGACCATATATGTACAAGAATAGAGCATGTAACACACGTAGAATCTATAAGTTATACAATTGCCAATTATCTAGGTCTAAATACAGAACTAACAAAAGCAATTTCTGTCTCTCATGATTTAGGTCATAGTCCTTTTGGGCATGCAGGTGAAAAAATTTTATCAGAAATATCTACTAGAGATTTAGGTACTTCTTTTTGGCATGAAAAAAACGGTCTAGATTTTGTTGATTTTATAGAATTACTCGAAGATGACAATAGATATAAGCAAAACTTAAATCTTACTTATGCTGTTAGAGATGGAATCATATCACATTGTGGTGAAATTGATGAGAATACTATAAAGCCAAGAGCTGAATTTATTGATTTATCTGAATATGTTCATCCTAATCAATTTGCTCCATACACCTGGGAAGGTTGTGTTGTCAAAATTGCTGATAAAATTTCTTATATAGGTAGAGATATTGAAGATGCTATAACCCTTGGTATTTTAGATAATCATTTAGAAGATTTATATAATTTATTAAACTATAATTCTAGTGATAAAAAAATTAATAACACTATTATAATAAATTACTTAGTTTCAGATTTGTGTAAAAATTCATCTCCTGAAAAAGGATTATGTTTTTCTGATGATGCTTATGTATTAATGAATAAAATCAAACAATTTAATTACAAAAATATTTATTTATCAGGCAGAATCGAACCTTCTATTAGGTATTTCAATATTGTTATAAATGAAATTTATAATACTTTGAAAAATACTTTTGCTGGTATAAATACTCTAAAAAAATTAGAAACTATATCAAAATATTGTCCTAAATTGTATAACAGTTTTTCTTCTTTTATGCACTCTTATTATGATTTAGGCAATAGAGAAAATTTAAAATTACATAATAAGATTGTTTTTAGATTAGAAAATGAGCATGATTTCTATAAATGTATCTTGTACTATATCTCTGGAATGACAGATAATTTTGCAATAGAAATTTATAATGAAATCATCGGCTTTTAAAGGAGGAATATAGGTGGAAAAAATTGCAATTATTTCAGACATTCATGGTAATATAACAGCACTAGAAGCTGTTTTAGCTGATATAAATCAAAGAGGAATCCATAGAATTTTCTGTCTAGGAGATAGTATTGCAAAATGTGCTAATCCAGACTTAGTTGTTGATAAATTAAGAGAAGTTTGTGAAGTTATGTTGATTGGTAATTCTGATTATTCTATTTGTAGACCAGAAGTTAAAGATAAAAAGTTTTGGTCTCGTGTAAAAATAGGAGAAGAAAGAGCAAATTATTTATTCAATTTGCCTATTTCTTATGAATTTTATTTGAGTGGACATCTTATAAGATTATTTCATGCTTCTCCAGTGGGACTTTCAAATATATACAATCCGATGTTTTCTAATAAAGGAACTAGATATGAAGGTTCAGAATTATATAACCCAGAAGATTTATTTCAAAATACAGATTTTATTGGCAAAACATCTAATGACCCTATCCCAGATATAGTTGGGTATGGACATATTCATACTCCTTGTATTTTTAGATTTAAAAATAAAACTGTATTTAATCCTGGAAGTGTGGGTATTTCAGTCGAGATGTTGAATACTGATGTTAATGACAAAAGTAACAAATTTTCGACTCTTGCATCTTATATAATAATAGAAGGAAATTATAATTCTAAAGATTTGGCATCAATATCTTTTAATTTAGTAAGAGTTCCTTATGATATAGAAAAAGAGATTAAATTTTTAGAAGAAAGTGATATGCCAAGTAAAAATATTGCTATAAGAAGCTTAAAAGGAGCATTACCTACTACTTATGGTATAAATTGAATATGCACAGCCCAATGTAATTTAACCTTGTTGTATAGTCAAAATCTTCGATTTTTTTTATACAATAAAAAAGTTTTGGGTAACCTTTAAAAACCCAAATATAATATTATACAAGGATTGTGATTATAAATGAAAAATGATAATATTCAACCTATTGAAGGTGATTCGAAACCGACATCTTCCAAATCAACTTTAAATGAGCATTTTAATAAGTTTAATACAGCAAAAAATATATTGAAAAAATATAATCAAGAACATTTACTTTGTCTTTTTGATGAGCTTTCAGAAAGCGAAAAAGAAAAATTGCTAAATCAAATTTTAACTATTAATTTTGAAGAAATCCTAACACTTTATAAAAATTCTATTGCTAGTAATTTTGCTTTGACTCAAAAGGTTTCTCCTTTGGAACATTTCGAAAAAAATAGACTTTCTAATGAAGAAATAAAAAATTATTCTGAACTTGGCGATTCTGAAATTAAAAATAATTCATTTGCGGTTGTTACTATGGCTGGCGGTCAAGGAAGTAGGCTTGGTTATTCAGGTCCAAAAGGTACATATATGCTTGATTTAGAACCTAAAAGAAAATCTTTATTTGAGATTATGTGTGAAGATATTAAAAGGACTAATGAAAAGTATGACATTGTTATCCCTTGGTATATAATGACAAGCGATGAAAATGACACTGCTACAAGAAATTTTTTTGAGTTGAATAATTTTTTTGATTATCCTCGTAATAAGATTATATTTTTTAAGCAAGATAACTTACCTATTGTTAATATAGAAGGTAAATTAATTTTGCAGGAACCTTATCTAATTAAAGAGGCTTCTAATGGGAATGGTAATGTTTTCAAATCATTACTAAAAAACAATCTTATTGAGAAAATGGAAAGTGATGGTATTAAATGGATATCTTTTGGTGGAATAGATAATGTTTTGCTTAAAAATGTTGATTCTTTATTATTAGGTATGACTATTGCTAAAAATTTATCTATTGCTTCTAAAACAATTTTCAAAAAACATCCTTTAGAAAAAACTGCTGTATATTGTAGAAAAGATGGTAAACCCGCAATTCTTGATTATGATGATATTAACTTAGAGCTTTCAGAAGAAAAGGATTCTAATGGTTTATTTTTATATAGAGAAGCTAATATGCTTTCTCATCTAATGAGTTTAGATGCTGTTAAAAAGGTTTCTACAAAAACTCTTCCTTACCATAGAGCATATAAAAAGAATACTTTTGTAAATTTTGAAGGGACTAAGCAAGTTCCAGATAAACCAAATACATTTAAATTTGAAAATTTTATTTTTGATGCTTTCTCATTTTTTGATAATATGCTTCTTTTACGTGTTAATCCAAATGAGGAATTTGCTCCAATCAAAGACTTTACTGGCATCTATAATCCAGATACTGCTAAAGAAAAGTATGAGAAATTTTGGAAGTTATAACTTATAAATTAACTTAGAGCAAAGCGACGATTTTACACAAGTAAAATTTTGTGAATTCGTTTGTGTGCATCTACTTTTATACAATAGGAAAGAGATACTTTCCTATTGTATGCTATAATAAATCGCCTTAGTTATAAAAACTAAAGCGATTTTCTTTTTTAAATCTATTATACTCTATTTTTTAAATATTCTCTTGTTTATTGTACTGTTATTTTTTCATCCAATCTTTTCCATCTACTACTCTTGTCACCATCATTGAGCAAACTGTGTCACCTACTGAATTAAGCATTGTAGCAGGTGCATCTATTATTGTTGCTATCATAGTTAATATAGGCAATGCTGCAACAGGATATCCCATCATACTAATAATTAACATTTCTGAGATAGTTCCCCCTCCTATTGGTACAGCTGTTATTAATAAATTAGCAAGTAGAGCTACTCCTAATACTCCAATGATTTCTCCTCCTGTTGCCAAACTTGTTCCAAATAAACATACTAAAAACATTATTTTAAAGACTGATCCTATTATTGAACCATCTTTGTGAAAACTTGTGCCTAATGGAATTGTTGTTTCAGCTATGTCATCTGGTACTCCAATTTTTTTACTACATTTTACATTTACGGGTATGCAAGCAGCACTAGAACACGTTGCAAGTGCAGTTAATGTAGGTGGTATTGCATTTTTCCAAAAAGCTTTAATTCCATTTTTTCCTCCAGCTATAAAAGCATATACCGTATACATTATAAAATAAAATGCTACTGTAACTATTATATAATATACAAATGTTTTTAAATATCCAACAGCAATTTGAGCTCCAAAACTACCTACTAAACTTGCAAAATAACATCCTAAACCTATTGGTGCATAATACATTATAATTTTTACAATATTTTGTACTATTTCATTTGCAGATTCTAGAAATTCTTGTACTGGTTTTGCCTTTTCTCCTGTCATGTTAATTGCTATTCCAATTATTATCGAAGCAATTAATATTGCCACAATATTCTCCTTTGATAATAACTTATAGAAATCATCTACTGTTAAAAGGCTTACTGTTCTATCTGCGATTGAAACATCTTCCTCTTCTTCTATGTTTTCTTCATTTGTCGTCCCTTCTAAGGATGCTTTAATCTGTTCTCCATCTTCTGGATTTACTAATTTTACAAAATACGTACTAGCAAATCCTATTAGCACTGCAATTATTGATGTTACTACAAATACAATTATGATAGTAATCATAATTTTCCCAAGTCTTTTTGGGGTCTTCATTTTTGCTATTGATGTTGTGATTGTTAAAAATATAAGTGGTACTACGATAACTAATAATAGATTTAAAAATATGTCTCCTAAGGGACTTAGTATAGCTGCTTTTTCTTGAAATATAATTCCAATGATTGCACCAACAATAATTGCAGCTAACAAAATTATTGTTGATTTGTAATTTGATAAAAATTTTTTCATAATACTACCTCTTTTCATAAGAAAGGCAACTAGAAATATAATTATATTTCTAGGATTTTTTTTATTATATATTAAATATCTTTAAATTTCAATATTTTCAATTTAATTTCAGTATTTTACCGTAACAGTTCAGAGGTCAATTAGGCAACTATTCCATGTATTCCTCTACGGCCTTTACAACAACTCTTTTTTGAGCACCAAATGTACAAGTTATTAATGTAATCTCTTTGTTCTCTCCGAGTATCTTGGCTGAGAACTTCTATCTCTTCTGGATGCACCTCCTTTTTTTCATAAACTTTATATTTTACTGTTTCATCAAATATATCTGTTAAAAATATTTCATCTCCAATTTGAACTTTATATAAATTCCAAAACATTTTCGAATTTATATAATTATGACCAGTTATACAGAAATTTCCTATTGTATTTATCTCAGGACCAGTTAATTTTGTAACAGATATATTTAATGTTTCATCACTTGTTTCTTCTAAAATGTATGTTTCTAGATTTATACTAGGTATAGTTAGTTTTCCTATCACTGTTTTTCCTTTTAATTCTTTAGGCATATTTTGATATGCTATTTTATTTTCTTTCACTTCATCTATTTTTCCATTTTTTTTATATATAAAATTTGTATTTTTCTTTGCAACTATGTTTATTTCTTGCTCTTGTTTATAGCTTTTTGATACTACTATTCCTATAATTATAAATATAATTATTAAAATAGGAATCACTTTTTTCCTTATTCTTTATCACCTTCTTAATTTTTGATTTTCTTCATATATAGCATATAAGCAATTACTATTATTAGAACTGCAAAAATTGCATAAATTCCCATCTCCCCAAAACTTAATCCTGTTTTAGGTATCTCTGTTATTACATTTTCTGTCGTATTTCCAATTATAGTGTTTTCTGTAGGTGTATTAGTTTCTGGTTCACTTACATGAATTTGGAAATCTCTTGTTATAATCGCATTATTACTATTATTTAGGTTTATTAACGAAAGCTTTATGCTATAATCTCCTGCCATTGGAAAAGTAGCTTTTATTGGAGTTCTATTTGTAAAACTTCCTTGAATCGGAAATCCTCCATCTGGTCCCCAATACCCTGTTTCTGCGATATCTATTTGATTTGATAAAGAATCTGTTGCTATTAATTTTGGCGTAGCAGGTCCTGTTACTTCTACTTTAATTCGTACATTAGTATATTGTGTACCATTCACACCAATTAAGCTCACTGCTGCATCTTTTTCTTCATTTGCAATTATTTCTCCTGTGTATTCTAATTCAAAACTATACTCTTCTGCCGCATTTGCTGTTCCTGAAAATATACTTATGCTAATTATTATAGCAGTTAGCAATGTCATTGTTTTTTTCAAAACTATATCACCCTCCTTTTAATTAATAAATATCTATTCTCATATTAGTTGTACTATGAATATCTTTTTATTTTTTATTAAAATTTTTTTGCTTGTACAAGTCAGCATATACCTTTTATGATGTCTTTATGCGGTGTACCACACAGACTAATTTCTGGAATAACTCCTAAGTCTGTAAAAGAATGGTATGATTATTTAGTAAATATATCTAATAAAGATATCAAATTACGGTATATAAAATTAGATCCATTTGTAGTAACTCCTATTCTTAAAAGTAATAAGTTTTAAGAACAAAAACAGCGGTCTAAAGTGACTGCTGTTTTGTATATTTTTTAATAATAGCATATTAACTATATTATTTTTAAAAATGTCATTTTAAAGATTTAATATGTAATATTTTTTATTGATTAGCATATAATAACAAAAGAAAAATAACTATTTCTCTTATTTTCTCTTACTTTTTACGTAAATTCAGTAAAATCTATTGACAAATACATTATAGAGGATGTATAATTTATAGAGTTAAATATATCGCGGAGTGGAGCAGTTGGCAGCTCGTTGGGCTCATAACCCAAAGGTCGGTAGTTCGAGTCTACCCTCCGCAACCAATTCAAGCATTTACCATTAGTTGGTCAAATGCTTTTTTAGTTGGTCAAAATGTATATAAATTACTTGTTCTATTAACTTAATTTTCTTTGTAAATTTACGTCAAACATACACGATATAACGTAAATTTCAAAATTATTGATAAATAGCTTTCAATGTAGTATAATAGTAAATATGAAGGAGCGTGTATATTATGATGTATCCATACGTAAAATATTCTGATGGCACGGAAGTTGTTTTTTCCAATATCTATATAGATAATGACCAAGAATGTATTGATGTTCATTTTGAAAGACCTACTGAAAATGGATTTGACTCTGTTAGAATAAAATTGCCAACCTACGAAATAACTGTCTGGGAAGGTAATTATACTGAAGAAGAAATAGAATTTTTTAAGCAAGTAGTAAAAAATAGTTGTGATTTATTCTATAAATATGCTAAAGAAGGAGGTCTTAAATTTGCCTAGTATTTTTGAAAGTTTTCGGTTATAAAATATACTTTTGGTCAAATGAGGATAATGAGCCTATTCATATTCATATTTCAAAAGGAAATCCAACTCAAAATTCTACTAAGGTTTGGATGACACAGGCAGGAGGTTGTATATTGGCTAACAACAAAAGTAAAATTCCTCAAAATGATTTAAATAAATTGTTAGATATAATATCTAAACATTATTTTTTAATAGTTTCTAAATGGAAAGAATATTATCATATTGACGACGTAAAAGAAATTAAATATTATTGTTAATTTAATTCTATTACTTATTTATTAAAGTTTCATACAATAGAATAGGAGGAAAATTATTATGTTAAAAAAAATTACTATTAATGATTTATATGATTTATCTCAAACAATAGCAAAAGACATATTTAAAGGTTCTACATATCCTTGGGAAGTATTACCCAAAATAGGCGATTTTATAATAGAACTTGGAAATACATTAAATAAAGACGAATATAACTTAGTTGGAGATAATGTCTGGATAGCTAAATCTGCTAAAATTGCTCCAACAGCATTTATTGCAGGACCTACTATTATAGGAAAAAACGCTGAAATAAGACACTGTGCTTTTATTAGAGGAAAAGCAATTGTCGGCGAAAATACTGTTGTTGGAAACTCTACAGAATTAAAAAATGTCATCTTATTTAATAATGTTCAAGTACCTCATTATAATTATGTAGGAGATTCTATTTTAGGATATAAATCACATTTAGGGGCTGGTTCTATTATTTCTAATGTAAAATCAGATAAAAAGTTAGTTGTTATTAAATATTTAGATGAAAAGATTGAAACTAACTTAAAAAAAGTTGGAGCTATGATTGGTGATAATGTTGAAGTTGGTTGTGGTTCTGTTTTAAATCCTGGAACCATAATTGGAAAGAATTCTAATATTTATCCTTTATCTTCTGTAAGAGGTGTAGTTCCTGAAAATTCTATTTATAAAAATCAAAATGAAATTATTCAAAAATATTGAAAGTGTGCCATTGGGGACGTGTTTTTTTGGCACAAAAAAAATATAAAATGCTAATACCATATTAATTTTTATGATATTAGCATTCATTTTTTATGAATTTTGTGCCAAAAAAACACGTCCCCAATGGCACATTATCTTAAAAAGCCTTTAATTATCTCTTCTTCAGCCTCTTTCTCAGAAAGACCTAATGTCATTAATTTTATTAATTGCTCTCCTGCTATCTTACCAATTGCTGCTTCATGGATAAGATTTGCATCAACGTTATTTGCTGTAATCTCAGGAGTTGCTGTTACTTTTGCGTTATCTTTAATTATTGCATCACACTCACTATGAGCAAATGATTTTGCATTTCCATAAATTTTTGATTCAAAAAATTGTTCCGAATCATCTGTTGCAACTGATCTTGAAGTTACGTGTGTGCTTGAGTTCTCCCCATTTAACTGAACGTCAAATATTGTTTTTGCAAATTGTTTTCCGTGTGTCATTATTTTTTCAGTTACTATAAAATTAGTATCTTTTTCTAGTATTCCTTTTGTTTCTCTTATTGTAGAATCTACTCCTTTTATTTGGTTACTTTCCATTTCCATGCTACTTCCCGGTTTTAAATATACTTCTGTAACTGGATTTAATATTTTTTGTCCGTCTCCTGATCCTTCTCCATAATGTTTCTCATAATATTTAACTCTTGCCCCTTCTTCTAAGAAAAATCTATGTATTCCGTCATGCTGAGAGTCTTTATGATGATCATTGTGGATTCCACATCCTGCTACAATTATTACATTAGCATTTTTTCCAATATAAAAGTCATTATATACTAAATCTTTTAATCCACTTTCTGTTATTATAACTGGTATATGTATATATTCAAATTTTGTGTTTTCTTTTACATATATATCTATTCCCGGCTTGTCCGTTTTTGTAACTATATTTACATTTTCAGTTATTTTTCTTTCTATTCCTTCGCCATTTTTTCTTATGTTATATGCTCCTTTTTCTATATTTTCTATATTTGAAACTTCGTTTAAAATGTTTTCATCTATTTTATTTATTTTTTCTTTCATATTCCATCCTTTCTATCTTACAACACTCTATTTTTGTAAAGTTTTTTTCCATTATTTCTTTACTTGTTCCGATTGTTTCTATTTTTCCTGATTTCATAAGTACTATTTCGTCTGCGATATTTAGTATTCTTTCTTGATGCGAAATAATGATTGTTGTTCCTTTTATTATTTGACTCATATTTTCAAATACGTCTATTAAATTTTTAAAGCTCCATAAATCTATTCCTGCTTCTGGCTCATCAAAGATTGTTAACTTTGCCCCTCTTAAAGCTACTGTTGCAATTTCAATTCTTTTTAATTCTCCTCCTGATAAAGAACCATTAACTTCTCTGTCTACATATTCTTTTGCACATAATCCTACTTTTGATAAAACTTCACAGGCTTCTTTTTTTGTTATATTCTTCTGTGCTGATATTTTTAATAAGTCATATACTGTAATTCCTTTGAATTTTACAGGTTGTTGAAATGCAAAACTAATTCCTAATTTTGCTCTTTCATCAATACTTAGTCCAGTTATATCTTTCCCATTGAATATAACTTTCCCTGAGTCTGGTTTTTCAATTCCCATGATGATTTTTACTAATGTTGATTTTCCAGAACCGTTTGGTCCTGTTATGGCTATAAATTTGCCTACGTCTATGTCTAGATTTATATCATCTAGTATTTTTCTGCCTTCTCTTTCAAAGCATATATTTTTAAGTTCTAATAACATTTATACCTCCCTCTGGCTATTTTATTATGAAATCTAATCTTTGATTTTATTTTTATTTTGATCTGCGTAGATTTCTACTTCATAAATTTTATTGTTAGCCTTATATTTTTTATATTTTTATGTTGTATTTTATTTAGTTTTGTTAGTATTTTACTTCATTTATACGCTATTGTCAACAAAAAATTTGTTTGTATATTGGATTTGATTATAATTTTTCAGATGCCAAGGAACTAACTCAAAAACTGATAGTCTATTACCTTATGAAAACAATTAATTAAAGAGGATGTTGCCCTATTAGCATCATCCTCTCAGAAAGGTTTAGTAGTTCTTACATTCATTTAAGATTGCCCATATAATTCTATGAGTTTTTCTTACTGCAATCGCACGTAATTGACCATTTTTGTTATAATACCCAATATATGGTACTTCCGCGTTCTCGCATCGCGGAACATTGATTGAGATTTCTTCCAATTCCGGAATTATCTCTACCATTTGTCTTGAGACTTCATTGTTTTTGTGGTATGTTTCTTTTAAATACTCCATTACAACAAAGAATTCTCCTTTATCCACTTTTACTACCTTATATGTGGATTTTTCGTTAAAGCTGATGATAAAGTGTCCCATGTCCTCTATTTTATCTTTGAGTTCTTTTTCCACTTCTTCATCAATGACTTTTAATTGCCGTAATTTTTCTACTAATATTCCTTTTTTCATATTTGGTCCTCCTATTTATTTTATAGCTATATTAATAGTTACGAATATCAAAGGACTAATTTTGTTTGCCCTTTGATATATCAAAAGGCTTACTTTACCTTTTATGCTACTATTATAGCATATTCTATCCATTTTTCAATACCTATTTTTATTTAAGCTTAGGCGTTTTTCGTCGAGTTTGGGGGATATTAACCTTTGAAGTTATTGCCGAATGTGCCGTGGAATAGATGTATAAATTCTTAGCTTAAAATAACTGAGGAAGCGTTATTAACGAGAGGCTCGGTTATTTTAAGCTTAGAATTTATAATCTATGGAGCAAGCCGAGGAAATAACAAAAAGGTTAATATCCCCCAAACTCGACGAAAAACGCCTAAGCTTAAGTTATTTTTTTATACTTTTTAAACTGTTATCAAATCTTTAAGTTGAGCAAACTTTGAATCTCCAATCCCACTAACATTTTTTAGTTCTTCAACTTTAGAAAACTTTCCATGTTCTTTTCTATAATTTATAATTTTTAATGCTGTTGAAGGTCCTATTCCTGGTAAAGAATCTAGTTCTTCTTGTGTAGCTGTATTTATATTAATCTTTGAATTTGCTTTTTTATTTGTTGTATTACTTTCTATTCCACTACCTATATTGCTCCTTTCTTGTATTTCTTGATCTTTATTACTAGGAATATATATCTTCATACCATCCTCAAGTTTATATGCCAAATTAACTTCATTCATATTTGCATCTTCTTTTAGCCCTCCTGCTTTTTCTATTGCATCAGCTATTCTACTATCTTCTTCTAATTCTACTATTCCTTCTTTATTTACTGCTCCAGATACATGTACTACGATTTTCTCTTTATTTTCTTCCTCTTGATTTTCTAATTGCTCATTATTAATATTCGTATTATTATTTTCATTTGAAATTTGTAAATTTTCATCTATTTCTAATTCTTCATATTTTTCATCTTTTGAATACACATAATATCCAATGGATATTATAATTATACTTGCTAAAATACTTAATATAATTTTTTGTTTTTTGTTTAAATTTTGCACTTTTATCTACCTTCTTTCATAAATTATTTTCGTTAGTAATATTGTGTGTAGTACTGCTTAGTTATAGAAAATTTTTATTTTCTATAACTGGTCAAGCCGAGGAGCTGACTCAAAAAGTTATACCCTCTTTGACCTCTAAAAAGTTACTACCAAAAACTCAAAAAATAATTTTGTTCTTGAATTTTTTATTTTTTTGCTATATTATATTTATATATTTTTTTAGGAGAGCAATATAAGATGAAAAATAAGAAAAAAATATTTGTACTAATAATTTTAATAATTTTTCTAATATTTAATTTTTCTTTCGTATCTGCTGCTGATTCTAATGTACAACCTTCTTTAGTTTCAGAAGCTGCTATTTTAATGGATAATAAAACGAATAAAATACTTTACTCAAAAAATGAAAATAAAAAAATGTATCCTGCAAGTACTACTAAAATTATGACTGCCATTTTAACAATAGAAAATTGCGTTCTTAATGATAATGTCACTGCAAGTTACGACGCTGTTACATCCATTCCAGATGGATATTCTACAGCTTATATTCAGGTAGGTGAAACTTTAACAGTTGAGCAATTATTACAACTATTGTTAGTTCATTCTGCAAATGATGCCGCAAATGTATTAGCTGAATATGTAGGTGGTTCTATTGATAGTTTTGTTACTATGATGAATACAAAAGCTCATGATTTAAATTTGACTGGTTCGCATTTTACTAATACTTTCGGTATGCATGATGAAAATCACTATACAACTGCATTTGATTTAGCTATATTAATGCAATACTGTATGAAAAACGACACTTTTAGAAAAATTGCTGGCAGTGCTTCTTGCTCTATCCCTGCAACTAATAAATATGGTGTAAGATCTTATAATTCTACTAATGAACTAATTATTCCGAACAACAAGAATTATTATCAATATGTAACTGCTGGAAAAACAGGTTATACTTCTCAAGCTGGAGATTGCTTAGTTTCTTGTAGCTATAAAGATGACTTAGAATTAATTTGTGTTGTATTGGGTGGTAAAACTGTTAATGGTGTTTCTACAAGATTTTCTGAAAGTAGAGAGTTATATGAATACGGATATAATAATTATTCTATAAAAACTCTTATCAATAAAGATAGTGTTGTTAGCCAAATAGAAATTGAAAACGCTACTAAAGATACTAAAAATTTAGATTTATTGATTTCACAAGATATTACGGCATTAGTTAATAATTCTGAAAATTATGATAATCTGGTACCCGAACTAAATATAAATGAAACTGTTCAAGCACCTATTGATGAAGGAACTGTTATTGGTACAGCTGTTTATGATATTGATGGAATACAATACACTTCTAACTTGATTGCTTCCCACTATGTAGAAGAATCTAAATTTTTAGAAGTCATATTAAAAATTGGTATTCTTATTGTTGTTGCACTATTAATATTTGAAATTTTCCATACTAAAAAGAAAAAATCTAGGAAAAAAATTTTTTAGATATTTTATGATAATAATTAATAAAAGTTCAGCAAACAAGTGTAACTTTTTAAGTTTGCTTCAAATGTGCCGTGGAATAGAGCAAGCCGAGAAGATTGCGAAAGAAAGCTTTTTTCCTCATTGACCTCTGAATTGTTACAGAATAGCAAATATTTAATTAAGTAAATATTTGCTATTCTTTGTTTCTATAATAACTAATTCTGGAATACTAATAGTTTGGTATTTTACTCATAATCTTTTCCGATGACAATTGTTACATCTACTTTACTTGATGAATTTGCTTCACTACTAGAAATTGTTCCTGTTCTTAATACTTCTTTTATATTATTTAATAACACTTGACTAGTCTCTTTTTTATCTATTATTGCGGTTTTTGATATTATGTTCGCTGCGTTTCCTGTTCTTGAAACATTGTATCCTGAATCTCTTAATTCTTCTACTGCTTTTTGGAATGTATTTCCGTCTTCACATCCATTTAATACTTCTATTTTTATGTCTGACTTACTAACTTTAGATGTTTCTAAACTTGTATTAGTTTCATTAGTATTATTTGTTGCATTCTCACTTATAGTATTTCCGTCTGTTGTATTTCTGTCTGTTGTTTCTTGTTCTAAATCTCTATCATAAAATAGTTCTTGTATTAATTCTTCTGTTTCTTCTGGATCATACACAAATACCCATGTTCCACTTGTATTATTATTTGTATTTTCTCCAGGCAATACTCCTGTCACAATATTTTCTGTACTAAATTCTACTGCATAAGGAATGTAATCTTTTGCATAGTTTAAGTCTACATTTGTAATTACATATTGATTTGCTATATCTAAAATTTCTCCTATTTTAAATATATTTTCTGGTTTCAATGTTTGTTTTAAAACTTGCATTATAAATTCTCTTTGAGTTCTCATTCTTCCAGTGTCATTATCTCCATATTCTTCTGGATAACTTGTTAAATCATTATTATGTCTAAATCTCACCAATTGTTCTGCTTGGTCACTGTTTAAGTGTTGCTGTCCTGCTTTTAGATGTATATGTAAATCTTGTGTTGGGTCATCGTAGTCCATATCTATTGGTACATTAAAATCTACTCCTCCTATTGCATCTACCAATTTTATTAAAGCTTCTGTTTTTATTACTACATAATGATCTATATTTAATCCTGTGATTTCATTTACTAATTCTAAAGTTGCTTCTGGTCCTTTTGTGTATGAGTATAGTGCATTTATTTTATCTGATGGAGTTGCTTTTTTGGGATTTTTTCCTGTATATGTATCTCTTGGTATTGATAATAATGTTGCTTTTTGTGTATTAGGATTATATGATGCTACCATTATTGTATCTGTTAATTCTACTCCTGTTTGATCTGTACTTATTCCTAAAATTAACACTCTAAATTCAGATAGGTTTTTCTTTGTATTTTCATCATGTCCAACCACTGTTGCTAACATTCCACTTACTCCACCACCATTTTTCTGTGTTTTATATATAAACCATCCAACTGCTACTAGTATTATAACTAATATTACTAATAAGATTTTTTTCCATAATTTCATCTTTTTTCTATTTTTTTTATTAATATTCTTCATCTTTCCTTTGTTCTCTTGTTTTTTCTTCAATTTTACTCACTCCTAAAAATTGTTTTCAGTATAACAAATTTTATTCCAAAAATCAACTTTATTAGATTAATTTCTTTAAAATTTACTTTTCCTTTTGGAAGTTGCTTTTACAATTCACCAATTTTTAAATTTGATGTTACTTTTTGTTTCATTATTTTACTTAAAAAATACATCTAATATATTGTTTTCATACATTGTTTTTCCTAATGTAGATTGTTCTATATTTTGGTGTATGTCATTTTCTGGATTTATTTGTCCAAATATACTTATTATTATTAAGCAAACATAAATAATTAATATTCCTCTTAAAGCTCCATATATTGCTCCTCCAGCTTTATTAAATTGTTTTAATATAGGTAATTTTGCAACTAAGTTTGCTAAAGCTGTCACAAATCTTAATGCTATTCTTATCAAAACATACAATATGATTATTACTCCACCTCTTACAATATTAACTGATAGACCTCTTGCTGCTTCTGGTAATAGTCCTTCTTTTGCTTCTTGCTTTATTTCTTCTGATAATTCTTCTGTTGATGCTGGATTTATTTCTAATGATGGTTCTTCATCTTCTTCATCTTCCATAACGTCATTTGCTTTTTCTAATATAGAGTTCTCTATTGTTTCATCTATGCTTGTTGTATTTATTATTAAGTTTGATACTGGTTTATATAATATAAGTGTAATTACAATTGCTATTACAAATGCACATAATTTTATTGCTAATTCTATTAATCCCTTTCTATATCCCAAAAAAATTGATAATGCAATTATTGCTATAATAATTATATCTACTATAATTCCCATCACTTTTCCTCCTTAATTTTCAATTTATTAGATTTTAATAATAATTCTCGGTCATTGTCAAAGACCATTCTTCTCTTGAATTTTTTTAGTTAATTATTCTTTACAAATTTATAATTTCTATTTTATCTCTGTAAATAATGGCTGCAATGTTATTCGATACTGTTATATTTGTTATTTCTTGATTAGCTTTATATCTTTTTACAAGCCATCCACTAGTATTTATGAATTCTATCTCTGTTCCTAAATTTAATGCTATTATATTTTCATACGAATATATTTCCTTTGCCAATGATTTTGCTGTATATTGTTTTGTCTCTTTATTATCTGTATTAGTGATATTAACTACTGTATCTGCTGTAAACAATCCTGATGATTTTTCTTCTATTGATGCAATATTATTTTCTAATTCTATTGTTTGAAATATTACTTTTTTATCTTTATTATCAACTAAAACATTGTCTTGTTCGTTTTCTATAATTCGTATTGAGTCTGTATACATACATACTAATTTGTCCTTATCTTGATAATTTATATTGACTAACAGTTTATCTTGTTCTCCATTATATGTTTTTACAATAGATTCGTCAGAATCATTTGCTGCTAGTTCTATTGATTGTATTTTTATACTTGATTGTATTATTGTTCCTGATGTATCTACCTCTGCAATTGCTAAATACTTATTATCGTTTGATATACTTACGTCTGTTGTTCTAGTTGATGAAAATGTTTTAAAGAGACGCTTTCCTGTTGAGTCATATAGTTCAATTACTGATTTATGGCTTGTATCTAATACAACAACTGCTACATACCCATTTTTATTAATGTGTACTTGTCCAATATTTCCTTCTATTGTTGTTTCCCACAATATTTCTTTGTCTTCTATTACATATAGTTTTTGTCCTTTTGTTTCTCCTATAATTAAAAATCTATTTGCTGAGTCAAATAATGGATTTGATATTTGTATTTCTAATTCTTTTTCTTTATTTCCTGAACTTGAATATATGTCAAATTTATTTTTGTTTAGTATTCCTATGTACCTGTTAAATGCATATATGTTTGAGCTTTGCGCTTCTTTTATTTCTACTGTTGTTGCATTGTTTTGTAATACTTCTTTTCTAAATATGTTTGTGTCTATCCATTCTCTTGCTTGTTCATTATTATAATATATTATTGCTGTTACTATTGATGCTATTATTATGATTCCTATTATTATAGCTATTATTATTTTCTTTTTGTTTGGCTTTTTTTCTTCTGGCTCTATCCAAAAATCTTTCATTTGTTTTTCTCCTACCTTATTAATTATGATTATTTTACTATATTAATATTGAAAAATCAATATTAGACTTACACAAAAAACGATCAACCATTTTTTCGATATTATCGATTTTCTGGTTAACCGTTTTTTTGTATAGGATTTTTCTTCTACAAGCTTAATATTTAACAGCTTATTAATTATTTAAATGTTTTTTCTAAAAGCATTTTTTAATATCTGTCTTTTTTAACTTTCTTCCTGTAGCTTAGTAATAATCCTATCGATATTGCTAGTAATATTTGTACTACTCCTATTACTACTATTCTGTCATTTCTGTCTAATCCTGTTGCTATTGTTAATAACATATCTGACCT
>CALXJX010000016.1 GCA_944388735.1 uncultured Clostridia bacterium | reverse complement strand
CCCTCCCCGATGGCAATTTTTAGTTTTATCGAATAAAACTAAAAAAAATGGAAATAATTATTAAAGAAATAAAAAGGAAAGGGAGGATAAAAATGGCAGATTTAAATCAAATAGAATTACAACATTTAAGGCATTTGATAGGAGCACACGAAACAGCATATCAAAAATTAAATACATTTTCTTCACAAGCAGTAGATCCACAAATAAAGCAATTATTTACAAAATCAGCACAAGATGCATTAAACACAAAACAAAAACTAATGACATTTTTAAATAACTAAAAATTTAACTGAATAAGTATGATTATATTTGATAATTAGAAAGGAGATAATCTTAATATGGATGAAAAGACAATGGTAAATGATATTTTAGGATGTGTTAAATCAGATTTGACAACATATCAAACTGCTATATCAGAAGCAGAAAATATGCAATTAAGACAAACATTGCAACAAATAAGAAATAGTGATGAAAGTTTTCAATACGAACTTTTTAAAATTGCACAGTCAAAAGGTTATTATATACCAGCTCAAAAAGCTACAGTAACAGAGATTAATAATGTAAAAACTCAATTAGAACAGTAAAGTAAAGAGTTTTATAAAATATCTATATAAAATATAGTATTAAGTAATATTAAATATTATGTAATAGTTCAGAGATAAAAGGGGGAATTATGATTCCTTGAGTAAGCTTCGAATGTGCCGTGAAATAAATGTATAAATTCTTAGCTTTAAATAACTGAGGAAGCGTGATTAACGAGAGGCTCGGTTATTTAAAGCTTAGAATTTATAATTGAAAGAACAATAGTGGGCTTCTTAAACATTTTCTCTGTTTATAATTTTTTAATGCCCGCGTCATTGTTCGTGTGCCAATTTTACGTTAGTAAAATTGTGTGCAATGATGTTTAGTTATAGAAAATCTAATTTTCTATAACTGACCAAGCCGAGAAGATTACGAAAGGAATCATAATTCCCCTTTTTATCTCTGAACTATTACAATACTGTTATATAGATAGAATGTAAGGCTTTTAAAAAATAATATTGTACAAAAAAATTGTTATGCAACTTTTAGAGTGGCGTTATTCATATAGGTTTTTGAAACTAGTTTTATAAGATATAAACAGTAACAAAAAATAAAGATTTTGAAATTGAAAGAAAAAAAGAAAAAAAATAAGATAAGCAGAGAAAAGGGGAATTTGTTACGGAAATTGAATAAACACAATCTTTGCAAATTTTAAAATATTACAATATTATTACATTATCTTATACAAAGGAGATAATGTAATGTTTAAAAAAGTAATGATACATACTAGGAGAAGCATAAAATTTGTAATTTTATTTATGTTAGCAGCTTTTTTAATAATTGGAGCAGTAGCTTTTTTATATAAGCCAACATATAGTGTATTTATAAACGGAGAGCAAGTTGGTTATACAGAAAATAAAAGTGAGTTACAACGTAGAATTAATGATTACGTAGAAAATGGCGACGGTTCTAGTGAAAATATTGCATTTGTGCAAGTAGATAATTTACCAGAATATAAATTGTGTCTATTAAAAAAGAATATTGTAACAAATGATGATGAGATTTTTAATAAAGTAAAAGAACAGGGAATTACTTATTATAGATATTATGCAATTGCAGAAAATCAAGAAGAAAAGGTGTATGTTTCAAAATTTCAAGAAGCTGAAGAAATTGTGAATGGATTAAAGGAAAAAAATAGTACAAATATATCTAATATAACGATAGTTGAAAAATATGAGACAGAAGTTAAAGATTTTGTTACATCACAAGAAGCTATTTCTAAATTATATGTTGAACCTGTAAAAATAGTTAAAGTTGCTAAAAAAACAACAGGAACCGTAAATACTTCAACCAATATTTCTTCAAAAAAGGCAGATATAGGCATTAGCTTAATTAGACCTGTATCTGGTACAATAACATCTAGGTTTGCTGCATCAAGTAGGATAAGAGTTTCTTCACATACAGGATTAGACATTGCAACTGCTTCGGGAACGCCTATAAAAGCGGCAGCATCTGGTACAGTTACATTCTCAGGACGCAAAGGTTCTTATGGTTATATGGTTGTAATATCACATGGAAATAATGTACAGACATATTATGCTCATTGTAGTAAATTATATGTTTCAGCTGGACAAACTGTAACTCAAGGACAGACAATAGCAGCAGTAGGGTCAACAGGAAATTCAACTGGACCACATTTGCACTTGGAAGTAAGGGTAAATGGAGTTGCATATAACCCTCAAAACTATGTATACTAAAATTAATAGTAAATAAAAAAGAACTGAAAGTTAGAATAACTATATTCAGCTCTTTTTTTATACAATAGAAAAGTTATTGTATCTGATTTGTTCTTGAATAGGAAAAATCGAGTTTTTCCTATTCAAGAATATGTCTTTGCTCTAAGAATACACACATCTGTTTTGCTTGAGTTTAGAGAGTATGTTATTTGTTTAAAGAAAAGTATTTTATTCCAGTTTGAACAGCTTTTTCTCTTATAATTACTTTTCCATGTTCTTGTAATTTAATTTTAAAATATTCAGAAAAAGAAAGGTATTTTGCAAATTCTGATATAGAAGAATAAAATAAATCTAATTTTTCATTGTTGATATCAATGTCATACAAAGTTAAAAAATATGTATTATTGTATAAAAATAAAGCAGTATGTTTGGTGATATCATCAATATTTAAGTCTTTTTTACTGTTTAAATTATTACAGAATTCACAAAATGTGTCAAAACTATCAAAGGCATAAATCATTTGAGTACGATTAGGATTTACTTCTTTTTTTCTAACAATAAGTTTTTTGCTGTAAAGACTATTAGCAGAGCGTTTTATTTTATTTGCTTCTTCAGATGTGTATTTTGTAATAGTAAAAACAAAAATATCATCAGAATTAGAAAATGCCTCTATTAAAAGTTTATAACCTTCTGTATAAAAACCGACTTCTCTTTCTGCTCGTGATAAAATACTTAAAAGTAAATTTTTAGATTCAGATGATGGCTTTACTATGTTTTCTATTTTAGTATTTGACTTTTGCAAATCATCTAAATTAACGATAACTCTTATTTTGTTTTCCGTAAGTTTTTCAATCTTCATAAAATGGGTTCCTCCTAAAAATAACTATTAATTATATTATACTACTTATATTATTATATTTAAAGATATAATTTTTGGTAATTATTTTTATATTTTAAAATAAAAAACTTAAAAAGTAAAGCTTTTTACTTGAAAAAAATGTTAAATCAAGATATAATACTCATAGTGATTAAAAATGAGTAGCCGTAAAGGGTGGAGAAAATATAGGAGGAAAAGGTTGAAAAATAATTATAATTTTTAACCAGATTTGTACCTAGGAAAGGAAAGTAATCAAAATGGCGACAAAAGAAAAAAATATATGGATACTAATTATATTTATTTTATCAGGACTAGTAATTGGAGGACTATTAGGAGAATTGGCATCAAGAGTAGATTGGCTTTGGTGGTTATCTTATAGTCAAAGCTTTGGACTAGAAAATCCAATTGTTTTAGACTTAAGCATTGTAAAAATTACATTTGCATTAATGTTTAAAATTAGTGTGTCAAGTATAATAGGAATGATTTTAGCTATTTTTATATATAAAAAGATATAAATTAGAAAAAAAGAGGGCTGTAGGAAAGGAAAAAAATTGTCTATAAAAATGAAAGAATTGCCAGAAACAGAAAGGCCTTATGAAAAATTAGAATTATATGGAGCAAAAAGGTTATCAAATGCTGAACTATTGGCAATTATAATTAAAACAGGAACAAAAGAAGAGACATCAGTACAATTAGCTCAAAAAATTTTAAATTTAAATAATTCAAAATCAAACTTAAATTTTTTAAGAGAACTAGAATTGGAAGATTTTATGAAAATAAAAGGAATAGGAAAAGTTAAAGCAATTCAATTAAAAGCAATATGCGAATTAGCTATTAGAATGTCTACACCAATAAATTATAAAGAACAAGTAGTAAAATCTCCAGAAGATATATTCAAAATTTTAGTGCAAGAAATGAGATTTGAAAAAAGAGAAATAGCAAAAGCCGTTTTATTAAATTCAAACAATAAAATAATAAAAATAGTTGATATTACAATAGGTGGTTCAAATTATACTTTTTTATCACCAAAAGATGTTTTATCTGAGGCAATAAAAATATGTGCACCAAAGTTGATATTAGTTCATAATCATCCAAGTGGAGAAGTAAAACCAAGTCAAAAAGATATTGAATTAACAGAAAAACTGATGGAAGCTTCACAAATTATGGGAATACAATTGCTAGATCACATTATTATTGGAAATATGAAATATACAAGTATTTTTTCAGAAGTAATAAAAGATATTTCATAAAAGGATGTTAATATTTAGAAAGGAAAGTGAAAAAATGAAACTTTTTACATTTGGATCAAAAGATATAGGCATCGATTTGGGAACAGCTAATATTTTAGTAACAATAAAAGGGAAGGGTATTGTTCTAAAAGAGCCTTCAGTTGTAGCAATAGATAGGAAAACAGGTAATATTATGGCAACAGGTAATGAAGCAAAAGAAATGCTTGGAAGAACTCCAGACCAAATAAAAGCTGTTAGACCATTGAAAGATGGTGTTATTGCAGATTTTACTGCTACACAATTAATGTTAAAGAATCTTATTGGAAAGGTAGGAAACAGATATAATATAGGCAGACCTAGAGTTGTTGTTGGCGTACCTTCTGGAATTACAGAAGTAGAGGAAAGAGCAGTTGAAGAATCAGTGTTGCAAGCTGGAGCAAAAGAGGTCTATTTAGTCGAAGAGCCAATGGCAGCAGCAATTGGTGCATCTCTTGATGTAGGAGAACCAAGTGGTAATATTATAGTTGATATTGGTGGGGGGACAACAGAGGTTGCGGTTATTTCTCTAGGGGGAATAGTTGTAAGTCATTCCCTAAGAGTTGCTGGAGATGAATTAGACGAAGATATAGTAAACTATATAAAAAGAGAAATGAATTTAGCAATAGGTGAAACTACAGCTGAACAAATAAAAATGCAAATAGGGTGTGCAATGCCTTTAATGACTGAAATGTCAATGGAAATAAGAGGAAGAGATTTAACAGATGGTTTACCTAGAAATGAAAAGGTAACATCTACACAAATAGAAGAAGCAATGAAAGAATCAATAAGTAAAATAGTAGAAATTGTAAAAATAACATTGGAGAAAACACCTCCAGAATTAGCATCAGATGTTATGGAAAAAGGAATAGTTCTTGCTGGTGGAGGGGCATTAATAAAAAATTTAGACAAATTATTAAGTATAGAAACTGGAATGCCAGTATATATTGCAGAAGAGCCTTTAGACTGTGTAGTAAGAGGAACTGGTAAAACATTAGAAGATTTAGAAAGATTAAAGACTGTTTTGATAAATGCAAGAAAAAGAAGATAAAACAGATTGGAGTAGAAGATGTATAGAAATAAAAAAGCTGGTATCATTGGTATTATAATAACAATTATAATTTTGATTATTATAGTTATATTTTCAAATAATGATAAAGATGTATCTATATTTGAAAATGTAGCTAGTAAATTAATTATGCCAGTTCAAAATGGTTTAACATATTTAAAAAATAAAATAAGTGGAAATAGTACGTTTTTTACAGATATAAATAACTTGAAAGCTGAGAATGAAGAGCTGAAGAAAAAAAATAGTGAATTAGAGCAATCATTAAGAGAATTGGAAAACATAAAAACTCAAAATGAAACTTTAAAAGAATATCTTAATTTAACGGAGAAATATGGAGAATATAAAACAATACCAGGATATGTTATTAATAAAGATATTAGTAATTATTCAAAAACAATTGTAATTAATATAGGGAAGAATGATGGTGTGTCAGAAAATATGACGGTTATAGCTGACCAAGGACTTGTTGGACATGTTATATCTGTAACAGATACAACAGCAAAAGTCCAAACAATTATAGATACTGCAAGTTCTGTAAGTTGTATAATGAGTACAACAAATGAATCTATTGTATGTAAAGGTACACTTGATGAACAATCATCATTAAAAGCGATGTATATTCCAACAGATAGCAATATTATACAAGGTGATAGTATCGAGACATCTGGTTTGGGTGGAATATATCCTAAGGGAATTCATGTTGGAACAGTAAAAAGAGTGACAAATACTCAAAATATAACAGACAGAAGTGCTTTAATAGAAACAGCGGTCGATTTCGATAAATTAAATACAGTATTGGTTATAACAAATCAGTAAATTTAAAAAATGAGGCATTGTGCCATTGGGGACGTGTTTTTTTGGCACAAACAAAAATTAGCAAAACTTAAAAATTAAATTATTCATATTAATATATTTTTGTGCCAAAAAAACACGTCCCCAATGGCACAATGCTACAAAAAGTAAAAAAGAAAGAGGTGAACCAAGTGAAAAAAGTAATTATAAATGTAGTATTGATAATAACAGTATTTGTTATATATTTTTTACAATCTAATTTTTTCACTTGGTTCAATATAGCAGGAATAATGCCAAATCTTTTTGTGGTTTTTGTTTTATTTGTGGGATTATTTACCAACAAAACAATGGGAACAATTTATGGAATTGTTGTTGGTTTATTATGGGATCTACTTTTGGGAATGCAAGTTTCTGTCAACGCAATTTGCTTAGGGATAGTAGGCTTTTCAGCAGCAATCTTTGACAAAAATTTTTCTAAAGATAGCAGAGCTACCATAATGTTTATGGTTTTAGGAAGTACGATTGCATTTGAGGTTTTATCATACATTATTAATTATTTTATTTTTACAACAAATGTAGAAATACTTAATTTTATAAAAATACTAGCAATAGAAGTTATATATAATCTAATTTTAGTAATAATTTTGTATCCACTTATGCAAAAATTTGGATATTATATGGAAAACGAATATAAGGGGAATAAGATTTTAACAAGATATTTTTAGAAGAAGGTGATACATTGGCAAGAGGGAAAAAAAGTAGAATTAATATAAATTTAAGATTTAATATAGTAACAGTATTAATATATGCAATAGCAGTTGTTTTGATTGTACAGTTGTTTAATTTACAGATTGTTCATGGAGCAGAATATAGAGAACAATCAAATACGAGATTGACAAGAGAAACATCATTAGAAGCTTGTAGAGGGTCTATTCTTGATAAATCAGGAAATGTATTAGTTTCTTCTACTATGAAATTTGGATTGGAGTTATATAAAAGTAAAATTGATACTGATACTTTAAATAATTCGATTTTAAATATTATAAATGTTCTTGATAAATATCAATGTTCTTATGTGGATTCTTTCCCTATAAGTATTAATCCATTTCAATTTACAATTTCTGATCAAGAATTAGCAAAGTGGAAAGAAAACAATAATTTAGACGAGAATATTTCAGCAGAAGAAGCTTTTTATAAATTTAAAGATAAGTATGATATAAAGCAAGAAAGTGTAGATGAAGTTAGAAAAATAATTGCTATTAGATATGCTATTGTTACTGAGGGATATAGTAGTACGAGAGCTTTAAAAATAGCAGATAATATTCCAAGAGAAGCAGTAGCAGAATTTAGTGAAAATAATGATAAGTTTCCTGGAATTAATATTGTAGTAGAACCAGAAAGAGTGTATACCTCTGGAAATTTAGCATCACACATTTTAGGATATGCGGGTAAAATTAGTAGTGAAGAATACGAAAGTAGAAAAGATAGTTATGATAGTAATGATATTATTGGAAAAACAGGTATAGAATATGTTTTTGAAGAATATCTAAGAGGAAAAAATGGTACTAAACAAATAGATATGGCTGTCGACGGTACAATAACAGCGGAATATATATCTGAAGAAGCTGTTGCTGGAGCTAATGTTGTTTTAACAATAGATTCTAATCTACAAAGGGTTGCTGAACAGGCACTAGCAGAAAATGTTCAAAAGATTGCTAGTGGGGGATTTGGAACAGCATATAATGCAACAGGTGGTAGTTGCGTAGTAATGAATGTAAAAACTGGTGAAATACTTGCGATGGCAAGCTATCCTGATTATACACCTTCTGATTTTATAGGAGGAATTAGTACAGAAAATTGGATTAAATACAGAGATAATACAGCTAAACCACTATTGAATAAGGCAGTACAAAATTCTTATGCTCCAGGTTCAATATTTAAAATGGTAACAGCAATAGCAGGTTTGGAATCAGGAACAATTACAACTTCTACGAGAATTAATGATACAGGTGTTTATAGAAAATATAAGGATTATCAACCAAAATGTTGGTATTATAGTGACTATGGAATGGGACATGGTTGGCTTAATGTTTCTGGAGCAATAGAGAAATCTTGTAATTATTTCTTTTACCAAACAGCAGATAATATGGGAATAGATACACTAATAAAATATGCTAAATACTTTGGTTTAGGAAGTAAGACAGGGATAGAATTACAAAGCGAAACTGCCGGACATTTGGCTAGTAGAGAAACAAAACAAGAGTTGCATCCGGATGACCCAACTTGGTATCCAGCAGATGCTTTACAAGCAGCAATTGGGCAAAATGATAATGAATTCAGCCCTTTACAAATGGCAAAATATATAAGCATGCTTGCAAATGGAGGAAAGGATATAGATGTAACAGTTGTAAAATCAATACAAAAATCAGATGGAACAGAAGCTTCAAGAGATGAAATAAATAATTTTGTAAATCAGAAATTAGGATTACAAGAGGATACATCAGAAGATTTACAAATAAATCAAAATAACTTGAATGCTATTTTAGAGGGTATGAGATCTGTTACAGGTGATAGTACAGGTACAGCATACATTAGATTTAAAGATTTTGATATTGAAGTAGGAGGAAAAACTGGTTCAGCAGAAGCTGGAAAAGATGCTAATAATAGAGATATTGTACATGCTTGGTTTGCTGGTTTTGCACCTTTTGATGATCCAGAAATAGCAGTTGTTGTTATGGTCGAAAATGGTGGTCATGGTAATTATACAGCAGAAGCAGTAAGAGATATAATGGCAGAATATTTTGGAATGAATACACAAGATGTTCAAGAAAACTTAGGAGCTGTTTCTTATACAGAATCAATTCAATAGGATTTAAAAGGATGTAAAGTTGATAAAGATGTAACTTTTTCAACTAGAAATTTACCTTAGGGAAGGAATGAGAATATAAATGAAGAACTGTGTTAGTATAAACTTAAAAAAAGATGAAATTTTGATAAAAATTGACGAGAATTCTGAACAACGAGAGATTATAGAAGCATTAAAAAAGAAAATTACTGAATTAAAAAAATTATATAAAGATGAAAAAACACCAATTAGAGTAACAGGTAAAGTGCTGAAAAATAGAGAAATCGATGAGATACAAAATATTATAAAATCAAAAATTGATGTAGAAATAGATTTTGATACTCCCAAAACTTTAGGGCTACATAGCATTAAAAAGGCTTTTGCAAAAGAAATAGCAATTTCAGAGACAAAATTTCATAGAGGCTCTTTACGTTCTGGTCAAAAGCTGGAAACCGAAGGGAGTTTGGTGATTTTGGGGGATGTAAATTCTGGTGCTGAAGTTATTGCGTCTGATAATATAGTTGTTTTAGGAAATTTAAGAGGTCTTGCACATGCAGGTGCAAAGGGAAATAAACAAGCAATTATATCAGCTGGTTTATTAGATACAGTGCAAATTAGAATAGCTAACATAGTTAAAGAAATAGATAGAGATGAGGAACCCCTACATAAACAAGCTTATGTATATGTGCAAGATGATAAAATCATAATAGAGTAATTTTTAAGTTTTCAATATTTCCTGCTGTGCTGTGATATTATCATTCTTGTCATCTCCTCGGCTTGTTCAGTTATAGAAAATAAAAATTTTCTATAACTAAGCATTATTGCACACAATTTTACGTTAGTAAAATTGGCGCACGAACAATAACGCGGACTTTAAAATGTCATAAACAGATAAAATGTCAAAGACGTCCGCTATTGTTCTATAGACTATAAATTCTAAGTTTAAAATAACTGAGCCTCTCGTTAATCACGCTTCCTCAGCTATTTTAAACTAAGAATTTATACGTCTATTTCACGGCGCATTCGGAGCTAACTTCAAATGATAATATCACAGCACAGCAGGAAATATTGAAAACTTAATGAGACTTAGTTTGGAAGAATTATTAATGTAACAGTTTAGAGAAATAAATTAAAAGAACAAAATTAAGAAAGTAAAAGAAGAATTAGACTAATAAATAGAGATTCATCTTTTACTTCTTCTTTATATAGAAAAAAAAGAAGACCTAAAATGATAAGATCATCTTGATAAAGCTTTATCCCTAAAATTTCTATTATAGGTTGTTCGAGGTCAGAAAAGCCATCCATATTAAGAGAAAAAGGCAGTTGAGGAGTGGATTTCCTTGAGTGATTTTTTGCTTGTCTATTTTCAGAATTGCTCTTTAAATTAATACTTTCTTCAGATTTTTCAATTACAGTTTTATTAGAAGTATTAGAATTTTTAGAGTAACCATAAGCCGCTGCATAAACATCAGGAGAAGTTTTACTATTTTCGTTTTTATTAGATATAGTATTTCTATATGGATAATATCTAGGATATGGATATCTATATGGAAACCCATAAAAAGGAAATTTAGGCATTTGAATTATTCTCCTTTTTATCATTTTTCATGATATCTGCAATTTTAGTAATATTAAGTAGTTGAGCATATTGATCTAATTTACTCTTTTTACTATCTCTTAGATAAGGCTTTAGAGAGTACAAAAGATTTGTTCTTGGATCGTTTTTATTGTTCATTTGGCTTAATGCAGATGTTATTTTCATCATAGTATTCATGTCTAAATTATTAAGATTTAAATTTGAAAAATCGGCATTTGACTGGTCCTTGTGCTCGTCTGCATGACTATCATTAATATTGGAATTGTTTATGTTGCTTTGAGTAGAAGTATTGTTGTTATTAAGATTGTTAGAATTGTTTTGATTCATAAGTTTAGAGAAATTTTGAATCATTTCAGGAGAAATCTGAGACATAGCTTCAGAAATGTTTCCATTATCAACCATATTTTTAATTTTATTCATCATATTTTCATCAAAGTTAAAATTATTACTCATAATAAAATTCATTCCTCTCTTTTCGTTTTAAAGGCATATATAGCAGTGAGAGCAAATTTTTTTCAAATTACTGCTCATTTTTTCTGATTTTGCCTTGAATAGTAGAAACTAAATATTTTTTTAAATCTTATAATAAAATATATTAAATATATTATAAAATATGAAAAAATATAAAAAATAGTTACTTAGCAACTGTTCAAAACCTACTGAAAGATGAATGATTTCTCTCACAATCTTCTCGGCTTGCTCCATAGATTATAAATTCTAAGCTTAAAATAACTGAGCCTCTCGTTAATCACGCTTCCTCAGTTATTTTAAGCTAAGAATTTATACATCTATTTCACGGCACATTCGAAGCTCGCTCAAGAAATCATTCATCTTTCAGTAGGTTTTGAACGGTTGATGATTTTACATAAAAAGTTCAGAAATTCCCTTTAAGGCATTGAAAAATGTTACAAAAAGAGGTATAATAATATAGAGATTTGTTTGCTATTATAATGATAAAACATATATTACTAAAAAAACATAAAAAAGTAATAAAATTGTAATATAAAAAAATAAAAAGTATCCGTAAGACTAGAAGAATTAGAGACAAAATATATAATATATAGGAATTGACATTTAAAAAAATATATATATTATATAAGTAGACTTTTTATAAACAAAACGACTAAGATTAAGGAGGAATTTAGTTATGAGAGGAAAAATGTTACAAAAAATTATAGCATTATTTTTAGTCATGATATTAACTATGACTAATTTTATAATGCTAGGCTCTAATATTGCTATAGCTGTTAGTGAAACGGTTCAGGGACAAACATTCGAAACAAATAACAAGAATGTTGAATTTGGAGCTTATTTTAAAAATGAAAAAGGAGATAAAGTGTCTTCATTAGATATCAAAAGTAGCGGATTAGAAACAAACTTGTATTTATATTTAAATGTCAAGAATGAAGGCTATATTAGAGATGCTCAAATAAAATTAGAAAATGCTAATTTTGAGATCAAAGAAGCTAAAAATTCATATATAAATTCAATAAGTGGAAATACAATAATTTTAAATCAAATAAATACTGGAAGACCAGTTGAAATTGAATTAAAAGTTAGATTTGACAGAAACGAAGCATTTGATGTAAGTTTATTAGATACACAAGCAAGTGTATCATTAGAAGCTATATATAGAGATAGTACAGAAAGAGATATAAAAATAAATGCAACAAAAAATGTAAAATTAAATCTAATTAGTGAAAATAGTTCAATAGATACTTCTCTAGAAATAATAACTAATAAAATATTAAATATTTCAGGGGAAAATAAGAGAGTTATACAGCTATCTCTTAATGTCGGATTAAAAGATAATACTTATCCAGTAAAAGAAATAACAGGTCAAGTTGAAATTCCTTCAATAGATGGAAAAATGCCACAAGTTTCTGGAATAATTAATCTAAATTCAATGACAAATGGCGAATATAAATATAAAAATGGAATCTTTGAATTTAGCTTTAAAAATAATCCAACAGATAAGAATTTAATTTGGTGGAAGGAATCAGGAAGAGAAAATCTTATAATTACTTGTATTTATGACGCAAGTGTAGAAATAGAAAACAATATAGCAAAAACAAATGTGACAATGACTTTGTATAATGATGAAGTATTAAAAACAGAAAATTTAGAAACAGTTATTGACAATACAGAAAAAGAATCAGTTGTAACATCCTCAACAACAAATTCTGATAGTGTTATATATAAAGGAAAATTAAACAGTTCAATAGATAGAGCATTTTCAACCACACATATAGTATCTGTAAATATGATAGGAGTAACAGATAAATTAGAGATTGCAGAACAAAACAAATTACATACAGAACAGATAGACAATCAAGAAAACATTACACCAGGAGTAGATTTTAATTATGTATATAAAAGTACAATATTAAATAAACAAGAAATTGATAAATTATTAGGTGAAGACGGAAAGTTAGAGATTAAAGACGACCAAAATAACTTAGTCACAACAATAGACAAAAATACACAAGCTGACGAATCAGGAAATATTGTAATTGATTATGGAGAAGGAAAAACAGGAATAGTTATAACAACAACAGAACCAGTAGAATGTGGAAAACTTACTATTCAACACAATAAAATTATAAAAGCTAATGCAGAAAATCTTTTAAGAGATAAATTTACATTAAGTTCACAGCTATTTGTAAGAACTGACCTTAATCAAAATAATATGACAAGTGTAGCATTTACAAGATTAGAAGAATCACAAACAGAAGTTGAGTTGCAAATAGATAAAAAAGAATTATCAACAATATTAGAAAACAATGTTGAAATTAAAGCAATATTAAAATCAAAAGATGAAAAAAATGATTTGTTTAATGCACCAACTTTAAGAATTAATTTTCCGGATAGTATAGAAACAATTAATATAAACAGTGTAGAGCTAGCTTATGAAGATGAGTTAAAAATCAAAAATTATGCTTTGAATGGAAAAACTTTAGTAATAGAGTTGGAGGGAAAACAAACACAATATAAAGATTTAGCAATAGAGGGTGCAAATGTTATTATAAATGCAACATTAAAATTAAATAGAAGAACAGCAAGCCAAGATACAGCAATAACAATGGATTTCACAAATGGTTCAAAAACAGGAAATAGTACAGCTCCTATAAAAATAGTTGCACCAACAGATGTTACAACTATAAATTCTATTCCAGAATTATCAATAGATGAGATTGAGCAAAATGCAACTATTGAAAATAAAATAGCTGTTAATGCAGATGTACAAACAATAACACCACAAGTACAAATAATTAATAATAAATCAGTTGCAATAGAAAATGTTAGAATACTTGGAACTTTTCCAACAGATAATGATAAGAATTCTATGGGGATAGTTCTTACAGAAGCAATGACAATTGCAAATGCAAAAGTTTATTATACAGAAAATGCAAATGCAACAGAAGATATAACAAATGTAGAAAATGGATGGCAAGAAAGTATAATAAATCCAGATAAGGTACAAAAATATTTGATTGTAGTGGATAGATTGGAGCCACAAGCAGAAATAATAGCTAGTTACAAAGCTGAAATACCAGCAAGATTGGAATATAACCAAAATGCAACAGCTGGATATATGGTAACATATATAGATAGTGAAACTAATACAGAAGGTACTGTAAAAGCAACTGATATTAAATTAACAACAGGTACAGGCCCTATTGCAGAAATTAGTATGACTGCTAGTATTGGCAATACACAAGTCAATGACGGAGATACAGTAGTAGCAGGAGAAGTTGTTAAATACCATTTGACGATAAAAAATACAGGAACAGAAGATATAACAAATGCTGTTATAACAGCTCCAATACCAGAAGGTGCAGTATATGTTAAAGAAAAAGCATATTACGAATATACAGGAACTTCTTATTATGAGGAATTAACAGATAGAAATTATCAAGCTAAAATTAGTAGTTTGCCAGTAGGACAAACAATAGAAACAAGTTACGAAGTAAGGATAAATAAGGATATAAAAGATGGTCAAACAATTACAAATAAATATGAGATAGCATATAAAGATGTAGTAAAAGAATCTAATACTATATCATTAATAGGACAAAGTGGAGATATTAGAATAACTTTAAAAAGAGTAACAGATAGAGAAAACGATTTATATTCATACAGTTCAGTAAAATACTATGTAATAGTTGAAAACATTTCAGCAAACGAAAAAGAAGATGTATATGTTGATACATATCTTCCAGAAGAATTTGAAGTAAATTACGCAAGTATTATTACAGGCCTAAAATCAGCAGATATAACAGAAGAAGATATTACTGAACCAGATTCTGATCCAGATTCAGTAAATGTAAGTGATAAGATAAATGAAATAAGTAAAGATGCAGAATCAGAAGACATTGAATATAATAAGTCAATAAATATAGGAACACTGAAAGCTGGAGAGACAAAAGTATTATTTTTTGAAGCAGGAATTGGTCAATTAAGTGAGACAAAAAATGTTAGTTTATATGCTATAGCTAGAGATAATTCTAAGCAATATCGTTCTAATTTGTGGACTGAAACAATAAATGGATATAATATTAGTATGACAATGACTAGCAATACTCAAACGCAATATGTTAAAGCAGGAGATATTATCGAATATACTATTATAGTTAAAAACAATAATAATGTACAAGCAGAAGGAATTGAAATTACAGATCAGATACCAGAACAATGTACAATTAGAAGTATTACTGTAAATGGCGAAGAAAAAACATTACCAGATAGTCAAGAAGTTTATGTTCCAATTTCTATTGAGCCTAATGGTGAGATAGTAATAAAAATATCTGTAGTAATAGATGAATCTGAAACTAGAACAGAACCAGAAAAAATAATAAATAAAGCAACAGCAGTAGTAATTAATGAAGAAATAGCTTCAACAAATGAAGTGTCTCATATTATAGAAGCATCAGAACAAGCAGATATTGGAGACAATGATAATGATGATGATAATAGTGGAGAGGACAATGACGATGGCAACAATGGTGAAGATAATAACGATGTTGATGATAATAATGTAGCAACAGGACAAAGAATAATTTCTGGTGTTGCATGGAATGACACAAATGCAAATGGTAGAAGAGATAGTGGAGAACCAACATTAAATAATGTAAAAGTTAGACTATTAAATGTAGAAACAAACAAATTTGTAACTACGCAAGATGGTAAAGTATTAGAAGCTACAACAGATGATACTGGAACATATTTCTTAAGTCATATAGGAAACGGAAGATATATAGTAATTTTTGACTATGATACAGTAGCATATACGATTACAAAATATAGAGCAGAGGGAATTTTAGAAGCTGAAAATTCAGATGCTATGAAAAATCAAATTACTATTGACGGTGCTGAGCAAGAAGTTACATCAACAGATGTTATAACCGTAGCAAATAATAATATATCTGATATAGATATAGGTTTAATAGAATTAAGAAACTTTGATTTAAAATTAGAAAAGTTTGTTGATAAAATAAGTATTCAAACTTCAGCAGGTACGACAGTAAGAGAGTATACAGATGAAACAATGGCAAAATTAGAATTAGATAAAAGAGTAATTAATGGAGCAACAGCAATTGTAGAATATACTATTAGAGTTACAAATGCTGGAGAAGTTGAGGGATATGCTAAGAAAATAGTAGATTATATAGCAAATGAATATAACTTTAGTTCCGAAATAAATAAAGACTGGTATCAAGTAGGAAATAATTTATATAATGCTAGCTTGGCAAATGAAAAGATATTGCCAGGAGAAAGTAAAGATATTAAATTGACACTAATAAAGAACTTAACAGAAAATAATATAGGTTTAATTAATAATACAGCAGAAATTTCAGAAGATTATAATGAACTAGGGTTACAAGACAGTAATTCAACACCAGGAAACAATGCACAAGGAGAAAATGATATGGGATCAGCAGATGTTATCATTAGTATTAGAACAGGTGCAGATGTAATTATAAATGTAATATTCTATACAATAATAGCATTAGGAATAATAGCAATAATTATAATACCTATCAGAATAAAAACAAAAAAGACTAAACATAAACTGGATAAAATATAGAAGAAAGGAGGGGGAAACATGAATAAAATAAAGCAATTATTGATAATATTTTTTATAACACTAATATATATTTTAGGAATAAATATAATCTCAAATGCTGCTGAAATAAAGAACTTTAATGTGAATGATGTTGAAGATTATGAAATTGGGACAAAGGTTTATATAAATTCAGATATATTTTATAATCATGCTAATAATAAATTGTATTGTGTAGAGCATAATCAGGTCTTACCAGTAAATTTAACGAAATACACATTAAAAGCTAAAATTAATATAGTAGGCAATACATCAACAGATCATAAAGGAAAGTCTATCACAAATAAGCTAAATGGTAGATTAGTAGGAATATTAGCAAGTGGAAAACATAATAATAGACCTCAAATGAGAAATGCTATATGGAATTTTATTCAAACCTGGATGGATGGTGTAGGAAAAAATCATGCAGGATTAACGGAAGGATTTTCATCATCTGAAAAAGGTGTTCCAGTAGCATTGGATCAAGAGGCAATTGATTATATGAATTCTATTTCAAAAAGTAATACAAAAATCGAAGATAAGACTGACGAAAGTAAAATAAAAGTAAAATTAGTACAAGTAGGAAACAGAAAATATATGAGAGTTGGACCTTTTAAATGGTCTTTCCCAGGAAAACTAACTAGTATAAGTACTTATGGAGATAGCAAAGATGCACTAGAAGGAGTAAGATTTAGTCAATATGACGGAACTGAACAAAAAATGGTTACAGCTAAAAATATAAAATCAGATAAGAATTTTTATGTATATCTTCCACTTGATTCGGAAGTATCAGATAAAATCAGATTAGAAGCTAGTATGGACCTAGAACTTAAAAGTGCGGATGTTTGGTTTTTTAAATCTTCTGTTGGTATAGATCAAAACTTAATCTATTTTGAGCCAGGATCAAATACAGCTCCTATTACAGGTAATTTTAATTATGATGATATTCCATTTAAAGGTAACTTAAAAGTAATAAAAGTAGATGCAGATGACCAATCAATTAGATTAAGTAATGTTGGATTTATCATTCAAAGAGAAGATGATAATACATATATATATCAAGATGCAGAAGGAAATATTAGTTATAAAAAGAACAGAAATGAAGCAACAGAATTTGTTACTGTAAATGGACAGAAAATAGTTAGAGGTTTAGCAGTAGGAAACTATATAGTATATGAAACTAAAAACCCAAATCCAGGCTATCAAGTTACTACAAAAGCTTTTAAAGTAGAAGTAGTAGCAAATAAGACAAGTAAACCAGTAGAAATAGTTATACCAAACAGTCAGACTCCTTATGGTGATTTAAAAGTAATAAAAGTAGATGCAGAAGATCAATCAATTAAATTAAGTGGAGTAGGATTTATTATACAGAAAAAAGACGACAGCACTTATGTAAAAAAAGATGCACAAGGAAATATTACTTATACAGCAAATAGAGCAGAGGCAACTGAATTCATCACTGAAAATGGAGAAAAACTTGTACAAAATTTAACTCCGGCTAGATATCTTGTATATGAGACAAAGAACCCTAACTATGGATATGAGGTTGAAGAAGGTCCTTATGAGGTAGAGGTAGTTGCTAACAAAACAAGTGAACCAGTAGAACTTGTAATACCAAATATGCAAACATATATAAGACTTTCAGGATATGTATGGTTAGACTTAAAATCACCTATAAAAGACACAACAGAAGATATAAATGAATTATACAAAGATGATTATGAAGATACAGAAGACAGACTTATGGAAGGTGTTACTGTAAGATTAAAAATCGGAGATACAGTATTACAACAAACAAAAACTGACAGCAATGGAGCTTACTTATTTGAAAATGTTGAAGTAAAACTATTAGATAGTTACTATGTAGAATTTGAATATGATGGTTTAAGCTATGAAAATGTAACACCAAAATTAGATAGAGATAATGGTTCTAAAGCAATAGAAGGTACAGATAATAGAAAAGCATTTAACAATGAATTTGCATCTATTGAAGGAAATAGATTAAATTCAACATCAGATACTATCACAACAGGTGTATCTAAAGACACTGCCGGAAATGTAACAAATAATTTATCATATAACAAATATTATGGTAATGCAGGAGATAATTCATATACATCTAAATTTATAAATGACGGCTCATTTATAATAACAGCTAATACATCAAAAGCAGGACTAAATCTTAAAGCATTAAGAGTAGAAGATGCTAACGAAATTAAAAATATTAATTTAGGATTAAAAGAGAGAGCAAAATCTAATTTAACAATATTTAAAGATTTAGCAAATGCAAGAGTAACAATTAATGGTTATGAACACACATATAATTACGAGCAAGCATATAAGCTAAAAGAAGACGAAGAATATAGTGGAGAAGGATTTAATGTAGGAGTAAGATTTAGTACAAGTACAACAAATTCAGCATATACTAGGGCTATATATTCATCAGATGTAAATTATAACCAAGAAAATGCAGATGATAGAGAATTAAAAGTATATATAACATATAAAATAGGTTTAAAAAATAATGCAAACTTAGACGCAAGAATAAATAGCATATTAGAGTATTATGATGCTAGATACGAATTGGTTAAAGCAGGAGCTACAATGAATGAAAACGGAGATATTAGTGAGGAATTGACACCAGCTGAAGCAAATAGAGCAATGGACTCAGGAGTATCACAATATAAGAAAGCTATTATTACAACAAATAAAGATGTAAAAGCAGGAACAACAGAAGTTATATATGTACAATTTAGACTAAATAGAGACGCAGTATTAAGTATACTAGATACAAATGGCGACGGAACAATAAATGAAAATGATAGTGAAAATACAAATAATCTATTAAATAACTTTACAGAAATAAATTCTTACACAATATTTAAAGATGGGGAATTATATGCAGCAATTGATCAAAACTCTAACCCAGGAAACTCAATTCCGGGTGAAGAAACAACAATAGAATATGATACAGATAGGGCACCAGCTTTAAGATTAGTTGTAGCAGATGCAAGAACAATGCAAGGAAAAGTATTCTATGATGAAACATCAGGAGAGCTATTGACAGACCAAATAAGAGAAGGTAATGGACAATTAGATGAAAACGAAAAAGGAATTAGTGGAGTTAAATTAACTTTAACAGAAACAAGTGGAACAGGTTTAGTATATAATAATGTTACAACAGGAGAAGACGGTACATTTACAATATCAAACTTTATTCCAGGTAAATATACATTAACATATACTTGGGGAGATAACACCTATACTGTTCAAGACTATAAAGGAACAATCTATAAAGACCAAAGTAGAAGTCAAAATCAAGAATGGTTCAAAACATTAGATCCTAGACTATCTGATGCAATGGATGACTGGGAGACAAGAAAACGAATTGATGAGGAAACAGCAAACAAAGTAACAAATAGAACGATTACGACAATGAATTCTACAACGCCAACAATGTCATTAGGAATTGAATATGAAGCTTTATATACAGCATCTATGGGAGATAAATATGAATATAAAGTGCAAAATATAGATTTTGGTATTGTTGAAAGAGCAAGGCAACAATTAGCATTAGATAAATATGTTAAAGCTGTAAAAATAGTTTCACAAGGAGGAGAAACATTAATAGACGGAGTACTTGATGAAAATGGAGTATTTCAAGGTCAAGTAGAAGGACTAACTGGTGGACCAACATTAGGATTTGTTAAAGTAGAAATGGACAAAGAATTGTTGCAAGGATCAACAGCATATATAACTTACGAAATGAAAATTAAAAATCAAAGTGAAAAAGATTACTATACAGAAGATGGATATTATTACTTATATGGATATGACCAAGCAGTAAGTGCAAATAAACTTGGTGAAGTTGTAAGAATCAAAATTGGAGAATTGAACGATTATTTAGATAATACATTAATATATAATGAAGCAAATGGAGTTTGGGAAATTTCAGCACAAGATGACGAAAATGGTAAGACAATATTAGTTACTAGAGAATTCTTGAATCAAGAGTTACAACCAAATCAAGAGGTTAGTGTAGAACTTCCAACATCTAAATTATTATCTAACGAAGAAGAGCTAGTATTTAATAATGAGGCAAGAGTAATGGAAACAACACCAATACCTTATGGTAGAGAATCTAATAATCCGGAAGATTCATCAGAGGAAGTAACACTTACAACAAATACTGGTGGAAATAGAGACTATGTATTACCTATTACGATAGGAATAAGTACATTAATTATACTAGGAGCGGGAATAGTATTCATTAAGAAAAAAGTATTAAAAAGTTAATAATAGGAAAGGAGGGTAGGAATTAAAATTTCTATCCTTCTTTGTTATTGAGCTCCGTAAGGATTTGACGGAAAAAGTAGATTTTTGTAATAAAAACGTAATTAAAGTTTAATATACATAAAATGACTTTTGCATTATTAGTATCCGTAAAGGGGAAAAGACTTAAATTACAATATAGCATAAGATAGAAGCTTGATTTTTTAAGGAAAAGACCTTAATATTTATTATAGAAAAATATGTGTTTGAGGAGGACAACAAATGAAAGGAAAAGTAGTAAAAATTGTATTAGTTATTTTTATGATTTTCGCTTTAGCATTAGTTGACTTTGCAAAAGTAGGGTTGGCTTTTGTAACTTATGCTGCTAGTGGTGATAATTCAAATATTGAATTTGATGTGTATTTTAAGTCTGAAAATGGTGAGCAAGTATATAGTTTAGAAGAGCCAATTAATAAAAGCGATTTGAAAATGTTTATAAAAATAAGAGTAAAAGATAAAGGGTATTTTAATGGAAAAATTGTTTTAAAAGATAGCAATTTTGATTTCAAAGATACCATATTAAGTGAGTTTATAAATAATATTGAAGGAAATACAATTAACTTAAATCAAATAAATGCTAATAAAGATGTAGAACTAGAAGTAGATATAACTCCAAAATGCGGAGAAAATATAGATTTAAGTTTATTAAACATGGAGAGTAAGATATCATTAAATGGAACATATAAAAATGAAAATGGAGAAGATGTTAATGTTGATTTAGAAAAAGCTGTGAAATTAACATTAATACCACCTTTTTCTCAAGAAGAAAAATGGGTAAATGTAGAAAGTAAATTGATTACAAATAAGGTATATGAAAAAGATGGACAGCAAAAAAGAGTTATTCAAGTATTAATTAAAAGTAATATATTAAATAACGGTTATCCAATAAAAGAAACAAATATAGAATTATCAGTTCCTGGTGAGCCTGAAAGTGTAAATGTACAAAGTAAAGGTACATATTCTACTGACGGAAAAGCAGAAAAAGATTTTAATGATAATAATTGGGAATATGCAGAAAATGAAAACAAAGTTAAAATACATATTTCTAATGGAGAAATAGAAGGAAAAATAAACTGGAAGAAAAACGCTAGTGATAATTTAATAGTTACATATATATATGATGCTGAAAAAGAATTAACAGAGAGAAATATAGAAATAAAAGATAATATAGTTTTATATGATAATAGTACAAGCCAAGAAATATCTATAAATCAAGAAATAAACGAAGAAAAAGATGGAATTGTAAATGCAGAAATAGTTAACGGAGAAAGCAGTATATACAAAGGAAAAATTTATTCAAAAGAAGATAGAGAATATAGTACAACAGATGTAATTAATGTAAATGCTAAAGAATTTTCTAATTCAATAGAATTAATAGAGGGTAATACAGTATTTGCTGGAGAAAATGTGGAATTAGTTGCTAATATCAGATATATTTATACAAAATTTAATAAAGAACAACTAGAAAGAGTACTAGGAGAAAATGGCTATATAGTAATATCAGATATAAATGGAAACGAAATTACTAGAGTAAATAAAGATTCAGAATCAAACGAACAAGGAGAGATAGTAATTAATTATGCTAATACAGAACTTGCACAATTAGTGTTTAAGGTTATTACTCCTGATAATCAAGGAAAAATTGAAATTATTAATGGTAAGAAAATCGTACAAAATGATATTTCAAAGGAAGATTTATTATTAGTAACTCAAATGAATCAGGCTATTATTTTAAAAACAGAAACAAAGACAGAACAATTAGATTCTACAATTGATTTAAAAAATACAACAAGTAAAGCTAGTTTACAAATGAATGTGGATAGTTTATCTGCTACTTCAGAAGGTCAAAATGCAGATATAAAAGTTGTCTTATATAATAATAGTGAAGAAAATGAGTTATTTAAGAATCCTGTTATAGAGATTGAATTACCACAAGAGTTTGAAAAAGTCGAATTTAAGAGATTAAGAAAATTATATGATAATGAATTAAAAATAAAAAATGTAACAACAGAAGAGAAAAAAATAAGAATTGAGCTTGAAGGAGAACAAACAAAGTATAAAACAAACGAGATTGCAAATACAACATTGATTGTTAATGCAGATATATTTGTTAATAAAGAAGTAGAAACATCATTAGTAGATATGAAAATGAGATATTATAATGAAAACGATAATTCTACAAATGAGACTAGTAAACAGGTACAAATAGTAAAACCTATTGTTGCACAATCTGTACAGAATAGCTCAAATGCAATAAAAAATGTAGAAAAAGCTGTTAGTATGCCTATACAAACTGAAAATGTAAATTTAGATGTTAAATTTGGAGTAAGTGTAGGTGGAGAAGAACTAAATAACGGCTCAGAAGTTAAACAAGGAGAGGTTATAAGATATACAGTTGAGTTAACCAATAATGGTTCTAATGCAACTGGAGCAATAGAAGTAAGTTCTGTTGTTCCTGAAGGAACTATATGGGTTGAACCTGATCCAGGAGAAATGGGATCTGAGCATACAGGAGCAGTATATTATGAAGAAGACCCTAAAATAAAAAATATACCTGCTGATTTAAAATTAAGAGATCCTAATGAAGTAAGAGAGTTTGATAGTGGAATTTTTGATATAGAAACAATAGAACCTGGTCAGACTCAAACAGTAGTATTTGAAGTTAGAGTTAAATCAGATACAGCAGAAAATACAAATATTTCAAATAAAGTATCAATAAAAACAGTTGATGGAACAACTGAGAGTGAAGAAATTACGAATGTTGTAAAAAATGGAAAAATAAGAGTTTCTTTTAAATCCGTTATGGAGAAAAGTATTGGTAGATATGCAGGAGGAAAACCTATTGGATATTTAGTTATAGTTGAAAATTTAAGCCAAGAGGAATTAAAAAATGTACATGTAGATCCAGTATTGCCTGAGTATACAGAAATAAGCTCAGTAAGGATTGCAAATGAAGATGAGGCAGAAGAAACAAATAATATAGATTTTGAAACATTAAATCCAGGAGAAACAGTTTCTGCATTTATATATTTACAATATAAAGATTTTAACGAAGATACTAAAAAATTAGGAACATATACTAAAGTAACAGTAGATGGGGGACAAGAGGTATATAGAAGTAATATTATCGTAGAAACTGTACGTAGCTTAAATGTACAGATGGAAGTAACAGCGACTAAACAGAACGAAAATATAAGGTCAGGTGATGAAGTTGAATATAGAGTAAAAATTACTAACAATACTTCAGAAGATTTTTCGGGAGTGGCTTTAGATGTAGAAGTTCCAGAAGAGATGGATATATATTATACTCAACATAATGATGACATAGAAGAAAAGGAATTAGAAAATTTTACATCATTTGAAATTGACTTAAAGGCAAATTCTTCAGAAGAAATAATAATTAGAGCTCGTGTTGGTAATGCTTCAGAAGAAAAAACAGTGATAGGAATAAGCAAATTTTTATTTACAATACCAAGTAGAAAAACTATAAGTATTGATAATATTCAACATATAATCACTGTAGAACCATTAGAGGATCCAAGTAATCCAGAAGATCCAGACAATCCAGATAATCCTGATCCAGAAGATCCAGATAACCCAGATCCAGACAATCCAGATAATCCAAACCCAGACAATCCGGAAGATCCAGATAATCCAAATCCAGATGAACCAGGGGAGGATCAAGAAACATTTTCTATAAGTGGATTTGCTTGGGAAGATAGAGATGAAAACGGATTGTTAGATAATATGGCTGAAAATATGTTAAATGGAATTAGTGTAATATTATTAGATACAGAAAATAATGTTGTAGCTTCAACTGTAACAGAACAAAATGGTCAATATAGTTTTAATAATATAAAAGAAGGAAATTATATAGTTGTTTTTGCTTATAACAATGAGAAATATAGATTAACACAATACAAAGCAACAGATAACTCTGAAATTACATCAAAAGTTATTGAAAAAGAATTAACAATCAATGGAGAAACTAGAAACTATAGTGTTACAGACACAATAAATTTGGCAGATGGAGATATTAACTATATAAATATTGGGTTAGTACAATTAAAAACTTTTGATTTGGAATTGAAAAAATATATATCAAAAGTAGAAATAGAAAATACTTCAGGAGTAAAAGTATATCAATTTAATAATACAGATTTAGCAAAAGTAGAGATTAGAGCTAATCAGATAGCAAATTCTAAAATTACGATAGAGTATCAGATTGTTGTAAATAATGTGGGAGAAGCACCAGGATATGTTAATAGTATTATAGATTATTTACCAGAAGGATATACTTTTGAAACAACAAACAATAAAGGATGGACTAATGTAAATGGAGAATTGCATTATGAAAATGTTGAAAATACAATTATTAATTCTGGAAATTCAATGACAGTAAGTTTAGTTTTAAGCAAAGTTTTGAACGAAAATGATACTGGAATTGTTAATAATGTTGCTGAGATTGGAGAAAGTGGTAATTCATTGGGATTATCAGATGTCAACTCTACACCTGGAAATAAAGCACAAGGTGAGAATGATATGGATTCGGCAGACTTAATTATAAGTATTGGAACAGGTAGAGTAGTATTATATATTTCTTTAATAATTACAGTACTTGCAATATTAATAGTAGGTATATATTTTATAAATAGAAAAGTATTAAAACAATAGAAAGGAGGTAGAAAAATGGGTAAAAGTATTAGAAAAATTGCTGTGTTTTTAGCTGTAATTATAAATTTAATTTTAGTTTTATGGTTATTCCCAAACATTTCAATTGCTAGAGATGGTATGATAGCAGATGGTAGAGTCGATGTAGAAGCATTAAATGTAGGAGATACTGTTCAACTACGTCACAATGATGATTATACAATGGATAAAAACTCCAATCTTTTCTGTGTAAATATAGCTAGAAATTGGGCTAGTGATACAAAGCTCATAAAATTTAAAGTTGTATACAAAATTCAAATAAGGAATAATACAGCTACAGTAGTAGGTGGTAAACACGATGGAAAAAGTTGGACTGCTAGACGTAATGGACAATTGGCATATATATTGACAAGTAATGGTACAATGGGTGGCTGGGACGATCACAATATAGCACAAAGTCAAGCTTTTGGTTCTAAAAGACAAGCCTTATGGTTAATGATTGACAAATGGTTTGAAAAGGCAAATGAAACAGTAAAAGGAATATCTAACTTAGGCGGAGGAAATGAACATGATAAAGATGAAAATTTCTTTTTGACAGCAGATGACTCACATCAAAATACGGATATAACAAAAGATGGAAGAGAACTAAAAAATGAAGCATGGGATTATTCAGCAAATATACCAGCTGTCAAAGGAACAGCAGAAGATCAATATGCAGCTAAAAGAGTTATAGGAATAGGTTCACAGACTTTAAATGGAGTACAATATGATAAATTTGGTCCATTTAATTATGATGTGAGTGGAAGTATAGATTCTTTAGAAATAAAAACTCCGGAAAAAACTTTAAAGTCTGGAGATGGAAATTTCAGATTATACCAAGGAAATGCAGCAGTTAGTTTGGGTAATTTAAAAAATAAAAAATATTTTTACATCTTAATAAGAAAAGGTGAAGTTAGCGGAATAACAGGAATTACTATAAATTATTCTGTAAAATATGATATAGGATGTACAGTTATTTTTCTACAAGATAAAGATGCAACTGCTTCTCAAAACTTGTTAGCATATAAAAAAGATAACGATTCAAAAAACTTTTCAAAAACGTTTAATTATGAAGATCCAACAGGTGCTTTGAAAATTGTCAAAAAAGGAACAAAAGGCGGAGGACAATTATTACCAGGAGTAAGCTTTAGAGTTACAGGTCCTAATGGGTATGATAAAACTGTAGAAACTGGTTCAGATGGAACAGTTACAATAAGTAATTTACAAGTAGGTACTTATAAAATACAAGAAACAGGAATGAAATATACAGAACCAGGGCAAACAAACTACGGATATGTAGTAGATAATCAGAAAGTTGAATCAGTTGAAGTACAATCTGGAAAAACAGCTGAAGTAGGAATTACTAATACATTCCATGGCGGAGGAAGTATACAAATACAAAAAATAGATGAAGCAACGAAAAAAGGTATGCAAGGAGTAGTATTTACATTAAAAATGACATCAGGAGTAAAAAATGGACAATATGTAGGTCGTGATTCTAATGGAAAAGCAACATATTCAACAAGTCAAATACTATTAACAACAGATGCAGGAGGAAATATTGCAAAAATATCAGATATGTGGGAAGGAAATTTTGTACTTACAGAGATTACAAATCCATACCCTGGATATGATCAAAATCTGCCAAAAGATATAAAAACAGGAACTATAGGAGCTGAACAAGCAGTTATTGTGTCAGCAACTAATAAAAAACAATATATCAATATAGAAGGAACTGTATGGATAGATAAATCGGCACCAGATAAACCAGGAACATATAATCATGTTTTAGATGGATATGATAATACTCATACAGAGGGAATAAAAGTAACTTTAATAAAAAATGATGGTACAAGTGTAAGCACAACAACAAATAGTGAAGGAAAATATTATTTCAATAATATATTAATTGATGATATTGTCAATAATAGATATCATATAGAATATACATATAATGGAATTAAATATGAATCAGTACCAGCAAATGTTAATAGTTCAGAAGGTAAACCATCAAGGGCATCAGATATAGGAAGTATTAGAAATACACTAAATACCAACTTTTCAACTATAAGTTCAGGCAACTTAACAGGTGCAAATGCAATAAAATATAATAGAGATAATCAAAATTATACATCAACAGTAGTATATGATGAAAATCAAGCAAATAAAAATGCAGGAAGAGAAGCTAGCTATATACCACAAACAACACAAAGCAGATACAATGTAACAGCGACAACATCAGGAATATATAATTTGAGTTCAGGATATGACCAAAACAATTTAAATCAAACAACAATAGAAGTAAATTTTGGTATTATAGAAAGAATTCAACCAGATTTAGCAGTAACAAAAGATGTGCAAACAGTAAAAGTATCTGTAAAATCAGAAGAATATAGTCAACTATATACTTATGGAGAAAGAGTACATAGTGATGACATGACAGTTAAATTTAGTGATAATTTAAGCTATTCAAGAAACTTATATGCATCAGATATAGCTTATGGAGATTCTGATTATGGAGATGTAACAGGTCAGACAGGAAAACAATTAGAAGTAAAAGTAGTATATAAAATAGGACTAAAAAATAAAACATCTTTACAAGCTACAATTGACAGATTAAACGATTTTTACAGTTCAGATTATAATGCATCAGATATAGTAATAGGACAAATAAATGAAACAACAGGAGAATTTACAGAGACATATACAAATTCATTTACAAGTGTAAGTAATTCAGGGGTACAAGGATATAATAAAATACAAATAAATAGACAATTTACTATAAACGGAAATACAACACAATATTTCTATGTACAGCTTACAGTATCAAGAAGTGCACTAAAAGATTTATTAAATAATGGAAATGTAAAAGAAATGAAGAACTTTATAGAAATAGAGCAATATACAACAAGAGATGCAAATGGAAATCTTTATGCAGGAATTGATAAAAATTCACAACCTGGAAATATGGTACCAGATCAACCGGCAACTTATGAAGATGACAATGATAAAGCACCAGGATTAACAATAGGATTAAAAGCAGAAAGAGAAGTACAAGGAAATGTATTTTTAGATAATACAAACGAAGCAACTTTGCAAGGACAAGAAAGACAAGGAAATGGAATATATGATACTGGTGAAAACTTAGTAAATGTAGAAAAAGTTGAATTAGTTGAAGTAGATAATGGTGGAAATATTGTAGCAGAACCAACTCAAATCTATAATGGAGAAACATTTGTAAGAGCAGAATTTACAGAGAACACATCAAGTTATGATATAAGTGGATTTGTACCAGGAAGATATATCTTGAGATATACTTGGGGAAATGGCGACACGACATATTATGAGCTAAATGGAGAAAAAATAGAAATTTCATCACAAAAATATAAAGGAACTATATTTAACCAAAGTGCACATACAGGAGAAGATTGGTATACAAAAGATGTAGATACAAGATATTCAGATGCAACAGATGATTATGCAAGAAGGCAAGAAATTGATGCACAAACTTCTACAATGACAAATAAAACAGTAATAGATAGTTCTAATGCAGATAATTCTATCACTTCACAAACACCAACTATGAATATGAATATAGAATATGGAGCAGTAGCAACTATATCTTACGGACAAGAAAAGCAAATATATGTAATAGAAAATGGAAAAGTAAAATATGATGAAAATGGACAAGCAGAGATAAAAGAAGGACAAGAAGTATACACAGCAAAAAATGTTGACTTCGGAATAGTAGAAAGACCTAGACAAGAATTGAAGTTAGATAAATATATACAACATGTTACTATATATGGAACAGATGGAAATATGTTAGTTGATGCAGAAAGAAATGCAGAAGGAAGACTAGAAAATACAAATCATTTCTCATATATACCAGCAGGGCCAGGAACAGAAGCACAAGGTAAAGCAGAAATGGATAAAGAATTAATGCAAAACGCAACAATAATTATAACATATAACTTCAAAATTACGAATATAGGAGAAATAGACTATTCTACAGAAGCATACTATAAATATGGAACAGACGGAAATAATTCTCAAATTGTTAGATTAAAACCAAATCAAATTATAGACTATATTGATAATAATATAGAGGCATATAGTAATTCAAATACAAATTGGAAGTTCTATGAAACTAATAGTGAAAAAGAAAAATTACTTAATAGCTCAGATATAGCTGGAAGTTTAGGATTAATACAAACAATGGAACAATTAGAGAGAAGAAATAAAGTAGCAGTAATAAGTAACATTATGGCAGATAGTAATCCTGGTTTAGCACCTGGAGAAGAGCTAACACAAGATCAAAGTGGAAATCCTATTAGTTTGACATCTTCAAAACTTCTATCAGCAAATGAAGAAGGTGTAGAGACAATGAATGGTGCAGAAATTATAGAGGTGGAAAGAAGCGGACAAGGAGCGATATTATATGAATCAACACCAGGAAATTACGATATAGAACATTATACACCAACAGAGCCAGATAGTGCTTATTCTGAGAGGATAATAGTTATACCAGCAACTGGTGAAGATAGAAACTTTACATTGTATGTCATAATCGGTGTAGGAGTATTGGCAATAATAGCAACAGCTGTTATCTTTATAAAGAAGAAAGTATTAGGATAGAATGAAAAATGAACTTTAGGGACAGTGAAGTGAACCCAAAATGTTAGACAAAAATGTTTAGCAAGGAGGGTTCATTTTTTATG
>CALXJX010000015.1 GCA_944388735.1 uncultured Clostridia bacterium | reverse complement strand
GAAGTAAAGAGAAAAGTAAAATATTACAATTTAGATGCAGTAATCTCTGTTGGATATAGAGTAAATACAGATAGAGCGATTCAATTTAGAAGATGGGCAACAAATGTATTAAAAGAGTTTTCAAAAAGTTGTACAAGATAAATTATACAAATCTGATTTTGATAAATTGATAGAAAGTAGTGAAAATTAATAGGATGAAGTAACAAAAAAATAATTCTCTCATATATATAGTAATAAAAGCTATAAAGGGAGGATTATTTTTATGGCGAAAATTTTAGTATTCAATAATGACACAGATAGAATGGAAACATATTATAGGGGAGAAGCAGAACCGATGCCATATAATACAAATGGGACATTAAGAGTAAGAGAATTCAGGGGCTCTAGCAAAAGTAATATTTTATGGACAACTAAAAGATGTATGCAAAGCTGGAACAGCCAAAGATATATTTATGGAGCTCCAATACCAGTCGGCTTCGCATTCAAAAGACCGTATGAAGGTCGGTCATGGTAATCAGAGTCAACATTATGCAGGAGTAGCATTTGATGTTGGGCAAAGATTAACACAAACACAAAGAACAAGACTATGGAATAGTGCAAACAATTCTGGAGTATGGTACTATGTCGAACCAATTTCACTAACACCAACATGGGTACATTTTGACAAAAGATTTGGAAAGCCAGCTTGTGCAACTGGTGGGTATCCGTTATTAAGAAGAGGAAGTTTAAGTAATTATGTGTTAATTGCACAAGATGATTTAAATACATTAGGATACAGAACAAATGGATTGGACGGAATATTTGGTTCAGCAACTCAAAATGCAGTAATAAGTTATCAGCGTTCAAGAGGTTTGACAGCTGATGGAATAGTAGGATGTAATACATGGAGGTCACTGCAAGAAGATGTTGTTGGAACAGGAGCAACAGGAACAACGATAAACTAAATTTATTATAATAATTTACAAAAGTTGGAGCAAAAAAAATTTTTAAAACTAAGAAAGGATATTTTAGCAGTTATGACTATACTGTAAAATATCCTTTTATAAAAGCATTTATCAAAAATAAAAATCTTATAATAAGAAAAATAATTAATTGAATTCTTAAAATAAACACTTAAAGCAAGAATTTTAAGAAATTTTTGTGTTAGTATTGTCATCTTGCAACTTTACTAATTGAGAAGTAAGAGCAGCAATAACCTTTTTATTATAATCATTTAATTTCATATAAGATTCTAAAAATCTATCATCAACAAAATCATTAAAACAAGAAGAATCTGTACCAATTAAGTCATCAAACAAAAAATCTGAACTAATATTTAATGCTTTACAAAGATTAACAATAGTTGTAGCACTTCCAAAAGCAATACCACGTTCCAATTGACTGATATATCTAGTTGATAAAGAAAGCTTTTCAGCTAACTTTTCTTGTGTGTAATCCGTTTTTGATCTTGCTAATTTGATTTTTTTACCGATATTCTTTCTTAAATATTGTTCATTACTATTCATAAGATTCCTCCTCGTAATATTTATATATAGAAAAGTATAGCAAGTATGAACATAAAATAGAATGAACTATCAATGGTGGAAAAGTACATATATAGAACTATTAATATGTATTTTGAAAAATTTTTATATTTAATTGAAGTTTCTGCTGCTATTCACAGTTTATAGATTATTAAAAGAATGTTGATATATTAATATTTCATAAATTTTTCGGCTCAATACAATATTTAAGAATTTGTAAAATGATTTATTGAGCCTCTTTCACTCAGACCCTCTCGTACCTCGAGTACCGTGAACATTCCTCAATAAATCATACAACAAATTCTAAAATATCTTCAATCACATTCAAAATTTATTCAATATTAATATATCAACATTTTTTAGCTTATTATAGAGGCTGTGAATAGTAACCTTAAATGTAAAAAAATAAAAAAATTTATAAAAAACTATTGCAAAATATAAAAAGTTATATTAAAATTTAGGTGAAGTGGAGAAAAGTGGTGCAAAGTGGTATAAAGTGAAAAAGAGGTGAAAAATAATTGCTAATTGGTGAATACGAGCATACTCTAGATGTTAAAGGTAGATTAATAATGCCAGCAAAGTTAAGACAAGACATGGGGGACAAGTTCATCGTAACAAAAGGGTTAGATGGATGTCTATTTGCGTTTTCACAAAATGAGTGGTTAAATTTTGAAACAAAATTAAAATCTCTTCCACTTTCAGACAAAAATGCCAGAAACTTTGTAAGATTTTTCTTATCAGGAGCAACAGAATGTGAGATAGACAAACAAGGAAGATTCTTAATTCCAAACAACCTAAGAAATGCAGCTAACCTAGAAAAAGAAGCAATTATAATAGGTGTTGGAACAAGACTTGAAATATGGAATAAAGAGACTTGGGAAAAATGTGACGAAAATATTTCAGCAGATGAAATAGCGGAGAATATGGCAAACTTAGGTATATAATACTTGCATAAAGTTTATATAAATTTACAAAAGAAAAATACACAAGAGATGAATAATAAAAAACAAAAGATAAAGTAAAAGCACAAAAGATGACTAAACAAAAGAAAATTAAGAAAGTAAAAAACAGAAGAGGAGTATACAAAAGATAAATTTACTATTTGTGTACACTAAAGATAAAAGTACAAAAGACAAATTTGAACAAGATACTATATGAATTATTATTATGTACTAAAGTTAGGAGAACACAAAAGTAAATAAAACAAAAGAAGGATTTACATGAGATTATTTGAAAACCAAAAGAAAAAATACAAATAGGATAAATGCAGCTGGTAGTTCTCTTGATTACCAGCTGTTTAGATGTTATAAAATGAAATATAAGAAAAAAGCAAAGTTTTAAACTCTATATTTAAAAAAATAGAGAAAGTAGACACAAGAATTCTTATAGATAAAAGAGGTGGAACATTGGAATTCAAACATAATCCTGTAATGCTAAATGAATGCATAGAAGGACTAGAAATAAAACCAGAAGGAATATATGTAGATGGAACTTTAGGAGGAGCAGGACACAGTAAAGAAATATTAAAAAAATTGTCATCAAAAGGAAAACTGATAGGAATAGATAGAGATGAAGAAGCATTAAAAGCAGCAAAGACAAATTTATCTAAATTTCAAAATGTGTTATATGTACATGATAATCATGATAATATAAAAAATGTATTAGAAAAATTGCAAATAGAAAAAGTAGATGGAATTTTATTAGATTTAGGAGTTTCTTCATACCAGCTTGACGAAAGAAATAGAGGATTTAGTTATTTAGGCGAAAACGAACTCGATATGCGAATGGATAGAAGTCAGGAGCTAACAGCTAAAGAGGTAGTAAATAATTATTCTGAAGAAAAATTAGCAAATATTATATATGAATATGGAGAAGAGAAATTTTCCAGACAAATAGCAAAAAATATTTGTATAAAAAGAAAAGAAAAAATGATAGAAACTACTAAAGAATTAGTAGATATAATAGAAAAATCAATACCTAAATCAAAACAAAAAGATGGACATCCAGCAAAGAGAACATTTCAAGCAATCAGAATTGAAGTAAACAATGAAATAAAACCATTATATCAAACAGTAAAGAATTGCATAGATTGTTTAAAACCAACTGGAAGGTTATGTATAATAACATTTCATTCATTAGAAGATAGAGCAGTAAAAAACGCATATATAGAAGCAACAGGAAGATGTACTTGTCCAAAAGATTTACCATATTGTGTATGTGGAGCTAAAGCATTAGGTAAAATAATTACTAAAAAACCAATAATTGCAAGTCAAAATGAACAAGAAGAAAATAGTAGGTCTAAAAGTGCAAAATTAAGAATATTTGAAAAAAGTTAGGAGGTGAATAACTTATGGCAATGACAGGATATCAATATGAAACAAGTCCTAGAAAACTAGAGCCTGAAATAAAGAGAAAAAAACATAATAAAAGAAGGAAATTAAGAGTTGTAGAGGATTTGCCTAGACAAGATGTAAAATTGTCAGCTGAGCAAAAAAGAAGACAAGTTAGATTGACATTAATTGTTGCAGGGATATTTTTGTTACTATTGACCATAAGTTATAGAAACTCTCAAATAAATGAAAAATTTAATGATGTACAAAATTTAAAAAAAGAATTATCATCATTACAAAAAGAAAATGAACAATTAAGAGTTAGCATAGAAAATGGGGTTAATGTAAATACAATTGAAAAGTTAGCTAAAGAAAAATTGGGAATGGAAAAATTAACAAGCAAACAGACAATATATATAAATTTGCCTAAACAAGAATATACGGAATCAGAATCAGAAAAAGTAGTTATTGAAGATGATAAAAATTGGTTCGAAAAGTTAATAGATTCGATATTTAATAAAGATTAGATACTAAAAAGTTCATTTATAAGTGATTTTAAAGTAAAAGACTAAAACTTATCTCAAAAAACAAATCAGAGAAACTTTATTAGCATATTGCTATGTGATTTAATAAAAATATTTAAATATATTAGATAATAATTATAAGATAATAAAGAATAAAAAAAATAGCCTTTAATAAATATTATTAGAGGTGTTTTTTTATGATTACAATGAAATTATCAAATAAAAAGAAAATGAGAAATACATTATTTATTACATTCATAATTTTAATAGGTTTAATGGGAAAAATAGCATATATTCAATTAATACAGGGAGGAGAACTATCTACGTTAGCTTATCAACAACAGACATTAGATAGAAGTATAAATCCCAAAAGGGGTACGATATGGGATAGCACAGGGAAAAATGCACTTGCAGTTAGTAGCACAGTTGAAACAGTTACAGTAAACCCAGGAAATATAAGTGAAGAAAACAAAGAAAAAGTAGCAAAAAAGCTTTCAGAACTTTTTGAATTAGATTATGAAACTACATTAAAAAAAGTAACTAAAAGAAGTTCAATAGAAACTATCGCAAAAAAAGTAGATAAAGAAAAAACAGATGACTTGAGAAAATGGCTGGAAGAAAATAATATTAAAGAAGGAATAAATATAGATGAAGATACAAAAAGATATTATCCATATAACAACCTAGCTTCACAGATAATAGGATTTTGTGGTAGTGATAATCAGGGATTAGACGGATTAGAAGCTAAGTATGATTCAGAATTAAAAGGAAAGCAAGGAGCTATTCAAAGGCATACAGATGCAAAAGGAGGAGAAATAGGAGATGAAGGCGAAAATTATGTATCAGCAGTAGATGGAAATGATTTAGTTCTTACAATAGACTTGACTATTCAATCAATTGTGGAAAAATATTTAGAAGAGGCGTGTATTGATAATGAATGTACAGATGGTGGAAATATAATAGTTATGAATCCGCAAAATGGAGATATCTTAGCAATGGCAACATATCCTTCATATAATTTAAATTCTCCATTCGAAGCATATACAGAAGATTTAAAAGGAATTTGGGATACATTACAGCAATCTGATAAAACAAAAAATTTACAGGCGGTTTGGAGAAATAGAGCAATTACAGATACTTATGAACCAGGCTCAGTATTCAAATTAATAACAGCATCAGCAGCTTTAGAAGAAGGGCTTGTAACTGACATTGATAAAGAAGGGCAATTTAGCTGTACAGGAGGAATAGAAGTGGCAGGTGTTAGAATAAAATGTTGGAGATATTATAGACCACATGGTGCAGAAAGCTTACGTTTAGCTTTAATGAATTCGTGCAATCCTGTATTTATTGGTTTAGGTCAACAATTAGGGGTAACAAAGTATTATGAATACTTAGAGAAGTTTAAATTGTTACAAAGAACAGGAATAGATTTACCAGGTGAAGCTGGAAGTATATTTTTGGCAAAGGAAAAAGCTGGTCCAGTAGAACTTGCAACTATTAGTTTTGGTCAAAGATTTGAAATTACACCGATACAATTAGTAACTGCTGTATCTGCTATTGCAAATGGTGGAACAAGTGTACAACCAAGAGTGGTAAAACAAATTATTAATAGTGAAACAAAAGAAGTAACAGATATTCCTATAAAAACAAATGGAACAGTTATATCTAAAGAGACTTCTGAAAAAGTTTTAAGTATGATGGAGTCTGTTGTTTCTGAGGGAACTGGCAAAAATGCAAAAGTTACAGGATATAGAATTGGAGGAAAAACAGGAACTTCTGAAGATGGTGTAAATACAAACAAATATGTTACTTCTTTTTTAGGTGTTGCACCAATAGATAATCCACAAGTAGTGGTTCTTATTACTTTATATAATCCAACTGGTGAAGGTGGGCATCAAGGAGGGGGAGTTGCAGCACCAGTAGGAGGGCAAATATTTAGTGAAATATTACCATATTTAGAGGTTCAACAAGGAAATCAAGATGAAATAGAACAGGTAGAGCAGGTTGAAACACCTGATATTATTGGAAAATCTATAAGTGAGGCAGAGAAAATTTTGAAAGAAGTAGGGCTAGAATTAGTTATTCAAAATGAGAATGAGGAAATTGATAAAGATAGTTCTATAATTGAGACTCAAACTCCTCAAGCTGGTATTGTAATTAATACAGGAAATAAAGTGTATGTTGAATATTAAGTAGATATTAATTGACAGTGTACATAATATCTGATATAATATCAGCATATCAGTACGTTGAAAATTAAATAGGAGGGTTAAAAAATGAACAGTACTATGATGCAAAACAAAAACACAAAAAAACAAGGAGGAAACACAATGACAATGTCAACAAAAACAGAATTTAAAAAGGATAACGTTATTGATGCAACAATAACAGCTTTACGGAATTTTGAAGAATTAAGTGAAGAAGAGAAGAGCAAAGTAATGGAATTAAAGTCTTCATTAGAAGATTTTAGTGCAGAATCACTCATAAAATTTTCTTCTGCAACTTCAAGTACAATTTCAAGAGATACTGACGATTTTTTGAGACATACGAAACTAAACGACTTGCAAGAATTCAATCAGATTATGCTGGATTTATCAACCAAACTTAAGAGTGTGGATACAGATAAGCTGGCAGAAGTAAAGACAAATCCATTTGAAAAATTTCCGATTATTCGCAATATTATGCAATCATCAATAGAAAAAAAAGTCACTGAGGTGGTGTCAAAACAGCAAAGCATAGAAAAAGTTGTTTCTTCAACAGAGACTACATTAGAAAATATTCGTATTTCATTACAAGAAGATTTAATAAGATGCAGTTCAATGAGGGAGAAAAATGTCGAATATGCGAATGCACTGGAACTTGAATGTATTGCTCTTCAGCTCCGTAAATCGGAGTTAGAAGAAGAAAGAGAAAGCTTTATGAATAGCCCAAGTTACAATGAAAATAGCTTGGACAATGTAGAATATGTAGGAAGGTTACATGATGGTATTCTAGAAATTTCTAGAAAAATTGACAATACAGCACGTTTTAGATTGATAGCTATACAGGATTTACCGACACTAAAAATTACTCGGAATGCTGATATAGCAATTATAAACACAATTGAAGATGCTGTGGTTAACCTTATTCCTCAATGGAAAAAAGCTTTTTCTAAGGCATTACTGTCATATAGGCTGTATAATGCTGCGACTGTTATGGATGCAGTACATCAGGCAACAGAAGAAATTTTTAAACAGAGTGCACAGATTACATCTGCTGCGGTTTTGAAATCAGCTGAAATGATCGAAAAGCCACAGGTTACATCTGAAACTCTAAAAAAGATAAATGATACCATTGTTGCAATGTGTGATGAAGTTGTTCGAATTTCTACTGAAGCACAGGAAATTAGGGAAAAGGATTTACCTGAGCTTAAAAGAATGGAACAGGAAGCTTTAGCTATCGAGATAAGGAAAAAATAAAGTTTCAACTGGAGGAATTACAAATTGGAAAATAATGAATATTGTAAGGAAGATAAACAATTGGAAATGCCCGAATATGTTACTTTAGAGCAAAAGTATAATTGCAAAGAATGCAAACTAAACAAGAGGTATAATAAAGGCACTTTTGCAAAATGTATGGGCAATCCAGCAACAAGAAGTGATTGTATAAAACGTTCTAAAATTTTTTTGATACTTTTTAATATTGTAACGGGAATAATAATTGCAGTAGCATATATATGGATTTATTCAAAGCAAAAAGATTTGTTATTATCTTTAGCATACACAATTATTTTTATGGTTGGAATGGATATTATTTCTAGCTTAATTGAATTTGCTGTAGATAAAATCTTCGAAAAATTTGAAAAATTCAGGGAAAACAGTTACAAGAAAAAAGTAGAGAACTTAAAAATGTTGCGAAGACAACAAGAAGAGGAGGAACATAATCAACAGGAAAAAGAAAAGAAAAAATATGAAGAAATCGATGAAGCTAAAAAGCTATTTTTTAGATTAGAAAAAGAATATTTTGATAATCTGGAAGATGCAATTTCTAAAAGCCAAATTGATAAAGAAAATAAAAAAAACTTTTTTAAAAAATATCAGAACTTTTTAAAAAGTATAAAAGATCTACTAGAACAAGTGAATACAAAAAATTATTATGTTTCAGAAGTTAAAATCCTTTTTCAGGTTCATCTCCCCAAATTAATGGAGTATATTGATGTATATGTAGATGCAATAGAAACAGATAAAGAAAGTAAAAGTCAAAGAGAAGAGTTAGCAAAACTTCTAGAAGCTTTTACTGAAAAGGCTATTTGGACAAAAGATAACCTGAATAAGGCACAAGCAGAAAATCTTGTATACAAGATGCAAGCTTTAAGAGAAGTTGTTCATGTTAAGGAGGTTAATGAGCAATGAAAAATCGGTTTATGATATATGGTATTTTGTTGGTTATTGCATTTGGATATATTGGACTATCAAATGTGATAACTGATAAAATAGAGACTAAACGAACGAAATTACTTGTATACAATGATGTTGCAAGTGACTCTGAAGTGAAAAACATTATTAATCAAAACTCAAGACTAAGCAAGAAAATTGACTTTTGTGATAAATCTGATAATGCAGAAATTATTATTACAAAAAGCAGTAAAAAAATCAATAAAGATCTTGAGATTAGTTCCTCATCATACACGCCACTAGTGGTGTGTATGAAAAATTCAAAACAGCTTATAAAATACCAGGAAAAGGGTCTTTTAGCTGCAACAAGTGAAATAACGAATTCACCGAATGATGAAATTACAATTAATTTTGAGAAAATTATTAATGCAGTTATAGACAAAAAAAACTGGTCTGAATTTGGAGGTGAAAAGACAGATATTAGAATATTCATACCTGATAAGGATACTCTAGAATATGACATATTCAAAAAGTTTCTTATAACTACAATAAATGGTGGAATATTTCCTTCAGATGAAGAAAAATTTGAAGAGGTAAAGAAGAAAGCAGAAAAATTTCTAAATTCATCAAATTGTATTCAAAAAGAAAATATATATCACGAATTAAGTAAAATAAATTCAATAAATTCAAATGATATATATATATTATTTGAAGCAGATCTGATGAACAGTAGTATTTGGTCTCAAAAAAAGTTAGATATTGCTATTGCATATCCAAAGGTGACTCTTGTAAAACATCTGTATATACAGGAAAACTCCGAAGAAAATTTGAATTCAGCAATAGAAGAGCTAACAAAAAAACTGAATTACAGAGATTCTGATACTATGCTTGCCGATACGAAAGAAAAAATTTACAATATAAGTGATAATTTTTCTTTTATTGAGGTAGAAGAGAATGTTGGAGAGGGTGAAGATGACATTGCATCGATTGTTTTAGCTATTTCGCTAATAGTGTTTATGATTGTTTTTTTAATAGTTTATATAAAATACCTTTAAACAGTGTTTAAAAGTGAACCTTCCGATAATGTTGTAACATTACAATTAAAAATCAGGGCAGAATTCTGCTCTGATTTTTGTTTGGCATGAAAAGTTTAGATTATAGAAAATATAATAAAAAAGAAATCATACTTTCCCCTTTGACCTCTGAATTGTTACTATAAAAATAATAATAGTGTTGAGAAATTTGCAATTCTATATTAAAAGTTATATAATCAAAACGGCTATATGAATTTGATAAGGAGTAAAAATATGGGAAGAGGAAAAAGAAGAAAAAATAGCAAAAAACAAATGAAACAATTAATAGGAATAATTGTAATAGTAATAGGAATAATTTTAAGCATTCTGTTTAAAGATGATATATTTGATGTTGCAAATAAAGATGACAGCACAATAGAAACAAGTCAAACCAATATATACTTGAATATTGAAGATATTCCAGACTACGAAAATCAAATTTATGTAGAAATCAATAACAACAAGCCATATTTTGAAGAGAGTGAATATACTACAGAAAGCTTTGAAAAATATAGTGATTTAGATGCACTTGGTAGATGTGGAGTAGCATATTCAAACATTAGTAAAGAAACAATGCCACCTGAGGGAGATGAGAGGGGAAGTATAAGTAATGTCAAACCAACTGGGTGGGAGCAAGCGAAATATGACGGAGAATACTTATACAATAGATGCCATTTGATAGGATATCAATTATCTGATGAGGACGCAAATGAGCTAAATTTAATCACAGGAACAAGATATTTCAATGTAAATGGAATGTTACCATTTGAAAATATGGTAGCAGATTATATTAATGAAAATGAAAACAACCATGTATTATATAGAGTAACACCAATATTTGAAGGAAACAATCTTTTAGCAAAAGGTGTAGAAATAGAAGCCTATTCAGTAGAAGATAAAGGGGAAGGTATCTGCTTTAATGTATTTATATACAATGTACAACCAGGAATTTCAATTGATTATAAAACAGGAAAAAGCACGAAAATGTAAGTCTTTAAGAAAGTTCACATCTATGAAAAATAAAGAAAAATAAATTGATGGGAGGAATGAAAAATGAATGCACAAAAATTCACACAAAAATCTTTAGAAGCAATTCAAAAAGCACAAGACATAGCAGTAGAAAATCAGAATTCACAGATAGAAGAAGAACATTTAATTTTAGCTTTATTGGAGCAAGAAGATAGCCTGATAAAAGAATTATTAAATAAAATTGGAATATCAGACTCATTCGAAAGAGAAATAAAAAATAAGGTGGAGAATGACCCTAAGATGATAGGTGTGGCAAGAAAATCTGATAGCATATATGTCTCACAAGATGTTGATAGAGTATTAACAAATTCTGAAAAAATAGCAGATAAAATGAAAGATGAATATGTTTCAGTAGAACACATCATGCTTGCAATATTTGATAATCCAAGCAATGAAATTAAAGAAATATTTAAAAAACACAACTTAAATAAAAATGATTTTTTAAAAGCATTATCAAGTGTAAGAGGCAATACAAGAGTAACAAGTGATAATCCAGAAAGCACATACAATGCTTTAAAGAAATATGGACAAGACTTAGTGCAAATGGCAAGAGAGCAGAAACTTGACCCTGTAATAGGCAGAGATACAGAAATAAGAAATGTAATTACAATCTTATCAAGAAAAACAAAAAATAATCCATGTTTAATCGGCGAACCTGGAGTGGGAAAAACAGCGATAGCTGAAGGACTAGCACTTAGAATAGTAAGAGGAGATGTGCCAGAAGGATTACAAGATTGTACAATATTTTCTTTGGATATGGGGTCATTAGTTGCAGGAGCAAAGTATAGAGGAGAGTTTGAAGAAAGATTAAAAGCAGTATTACAAGAAGTAAAAAAGAGTGAAGGAAAGATAATTTTATTTATTGACGAAATCCATACTATTGTTGGTGCAGGAAAAACTGATGGAGCTATGGATGCAGGAAATTTATTAAAACCAATGCTTGCAAGAGGAGAGTTGCATTGCATAGGAGCTACCACATTAAATGAGTATAGGCAATATATAGAAAAAGACCAAGCTTTGGAAAGACGTTTTCAACCAGTAATGGTAGATGAGCCAAGTGTAGAAGATACAATTTCTATTTTGAGAGGACTAAAAGAAAGGTATGAAGTATTTCATGGTGTAAAAATTTCTGATAACAGTCTAATTGCAGCAGCAACATTATCACATAGATATATATCAGATAGATTTTTACCTGATAAAGCAATAGATTTAGTTGATGAAGCTTGTAGCTTAATAAAAACTGAAATGAAATCAATGCCAGTAGAATTAGATGAAGTTTCAAGAAAAATAATGCAATTAGAAATAGAAGAAACAGCATTGTCAAAGGAAAAAGATGAATTCTCAAAACAAAGATTAGAAGATATCAAAAAAGAAAAATCAGAATTTAAAACTAAATTCGATAGCATGAAGGCTAAATGGGATAATGAAAAACAGTCAATTGAAAAAGTGCAAAAATTAAGAGAAGAAATAGAAAAAACAAATGGACAAATAGAACAAGCTGAAAGAAGCTACGATTTGAATAAGGTTGCAGAATTAAAATACGGAAAATTACCTGAATTACAAAAACAATTAGATGAAGAAGAAAAAAAGGAAAATAACAAAGAAAATGTTTTACTAAGAAATAAAGTAACAGCAGATGAAATAGCAGAAATTGTTTCAAGATGGACAGGAATACCAGTAACTAAACTTATGGAAGGGGAAAGAGAAAAAATATTACATTTAAAAGACCTGCTTCATAAAAGAGTTATAGGGCAAGACGAAGCCGTAGAAGATGTTTCAGAGGCAATAATGAGATCAAGAGCTGGAATTAGTGACCCAAAAAAGCCAATAGGTTCATTCTTATTCTTAGGACCAACAGGTGTTGGAAAAACAGAACTTGCAAAAAGCTTAGCTGAATGTTTATTTGATGATGAACATAATTTAATCAGAATTGATATGTCAGAATATATGGAAAAATATTCAACTTCAAGACTAATAGGAGCTCCTCCAGGATATGTAGGATATGAAGAAGGAGGACAATTAACAGAAGCTGTTAGAAGAAAACCATATTCAGTTGTTTTATTTGATGAAATAGAAAAAGCACATCCTGATGTATTCAATATATTATTACAGGTGTTAGATGATGGTAGAATAACAGATTCTCAAGGAAGAACAGTCGATTTTAAAAATACAATCATTATATTAACTTCAAATTTAGGCTCTGAATATATATTAGAAGGTATAACAGATAAAGGAGAAATTTCAGAAGAGGCTAAAGAAAAAGTAAATGATTTATTGAAGAAAAGTTTTAGACCGGAGTTTTTAAATCGTTTAGACGAGATTGTATTCTATAAGCCATTGAAGAAAGAAGAAGTTACAAAGATATTAGATTTGTTAATAGTCGATTTGGAAAAGAGGCTAGAAGATAAACACATTACTTTAGAATTAACAGACAAAGCAAAAGAATATTTAATTAATAATGGCTATGATGAAGTTTATGGTGCAAGACCTTTAAAAAGATTTGTTACTAAAAAGCTAGAAACACTTATTGCTGAAAAAATATTAAAGCAAGAAATTAGCCCATCAACTAAAGTGACTATTGATTGCAATGAAAATAAACTTATTGTTAAATAAATTTAAGATTTAATATTTATGGACAAGGCTAATGTAACAATTTAGAGGTTGAAGGGGTTATAACTTTTTTTCATTATCTCCGGCACATTCGGATCTAACTCAAAAAAGTTATAACCCCTTCAACCTCTAAAATATTACATTAATCTGCACAAGATATCAAAACTTGAATTTGATAATTGACATAAAAAGTTTAATAGTATATACTATTTCTAGTTTTTGTCTTTTTGTTACATTTCTATGTAACAATTATTCCCAAAAAAATGAATATAAAATTAGGAAGGTGATATCTATTGAACTTAGATTTTTTTAATGACCTTATTAATAAGGTTAAAGAAAGTGATTTTGTACAGAATTTTATGACAGAATTATCAGATTATTTAGAGAAAAATGCAGGAAAAGGAGTTAATGAATTGAGTACACAAGAAAACAAAAAAATAACTAATAATAGAGAAGAGAACTGTTTATATCAAGTAGTGGATTTCAGCTCAAATGGAGTATATTTGCAAAATACAAATAACAATGTTATTTTTGAGGAAACTGAGATTCCACAAGAATTAAAAGATAAGATATCTAATGATTATATTTTGAGATACAAAGACGGAAAATATATTTACGAAGAAGAATTAACAGAGAATTTTATGAACAGTATGGTTAGTGTACAAGAATTCCAGAAAATAAAAGAAGATTTTATTAATGATAGCAATATATTAGAAATTGATTCAAATACTCAATATAAAGTTGAGTCAAGAGAAAATGATTATACTATTTTAAGTTATGGCGATAATAAAACTATGAAAGTACCTAATGAGTTGATACCATTTTTTGCAAAAGAACAATCAATTTTACATTATAAAGACGGTAAGTTTAATTAATAGTATTACGTAACTTTTTACAGAAAAATGAAGTATGGCTTTTTTATTTCATTCATTTGCTATATTACAGTATATTTGAAGTTAATTCAAAAAGTTCTCCATAGTTGTTTTTTAAAAGTTTATTAGTACTATATCCTTAGAGGGAGAGTAGTTTGACAATCTTTTGAAAACGTGATAAAATAAAACAAATGTGTTTTTAGAAAAGAGGTTTATATGGAAAAGAAAATAAAATTTGGTATTGGTTTTGTTACAGGAAGAGCGAATGTGTGTAGAATTATTAACAGTTATTATAATAGCATGATAGAACAAACAAAAAGATATAAGAATAAAGTAGAAATCACCATATTTATTCTTTTTGATACATCATATCAACAATGCAAAAGAGAAGAATTCTACAATATTATACCAGAGGTATATAAGGATATAAAAATAAAATATATAACGCCAGAAGAAATAAAAGAAGAAATAAAAAAATTAACTGTAAGAAATCAGATGAATGCAGAAGATATGAACTTCTTTTTAGGACATGGACATGCTAAAGGAAGAAATACAATTATGTATTATGCAATAAAGTACAAAATGGATTATTTATTATTTTGGGATGATGATGAATATCCAGTAGCAATAGCAAAACAAAACGGAAAAAATGTATGGCTTGAACAAGATAATATATTAAGGCATTTAGAATTTATGGAAAAAGAAAATGCAGACGGAACAATAGGATATCATTGTGGTTATATTTCGCCAATACCATATATAGATTATAGTGAAAAATTTAATGAAAATGATATGAAAGAATTTATTGAAGCGATTAGTAATGATATAATTTCATGGGAATCTATAAGAGAAAAAATGCAAAATAATAATGGTGTAACTTATGCCAATATAAATATAGCTAAAGGAGAAGGAGCGTATGAGATAAAAAGCGAAGGAGCAGGAAAATGGGTAGCTGGTTCAACCTTGTGTTTAAATCTAAATAATAGAGATAAAATTCCAGCATTTTATAATCCACCACTTGCTAGAGGAGAAGATACATTTTTTTCTACGCTACTGGGAAATTCAAAAATATTTAGAATTCCGGTATACCATTTTCATGATGGATTTTTAAAATATACAGAAATTATGGATAAAGTTTATCCAAAATGTTTAAGAAAAATAAACATAAAGGAAGAATGTATAGAAACCAGATTTCTTAAAGCAACAATAGGTTGGATTAAATATAAGCCACTATTATTATATATAAAAGATAGAGATACTTATAAAAATAAAATAGAAGAGATGAGAAATAAATTAGTAGAAATAATACCGAAACTAAATAGCATTTTTAATGATAATAGTTTTTCAGTTTTATTAGAAGAATTAGATAAATATGATAGAGATGTAGAAAAACACTATGAAGACTATAAACATACGAATGAGATATGGAATGAGTTAAAAAATAAGATAAACAATGAGGTGATATAGTGGGACAAAATAAGTTGGAAGAGAATCTAATTAGTGTAATAATACCTTCATATAACAGAAAAGAATATTTGAAAAAAGCTATTGAATCAGTATTAAAACAAACGTATCAAAATAAAGAAATTATAATAGTAGATGACTGTTCTAATGACGGAACAGAAGAATATTTTACAGAAAAATATAAAGATGATTCAAGGATAAAATTTTATAAAAATAAGGAAAATTTAGGTGCAGGTGCAAGTAGAAAAAATGGATATGATAAATCAAAAGGGAATTATATAATATTTATGGACGATGATGATTACTATACGAACTATAGTTTTTTTGAAAAAGCAATAGAAATACTTGAATCAAAAAAATATATAAGTATGGTATCATCTAGTTCTATGATAGAATATGTAAATGAGAAAAGAATGGAAGAAAGCATAATGAACATAGAAGGGGAGATAAATAATGTAGAATATTTATCTTCTTTTCAGCAAAGATACATGAAAAGCAATTCAACATTTACGACAGTTTTCAGAAAAATTGACCTAGAAAAAGCAAATATAAAAGAAGTAAAAATGTTAAATGATTCATCAATTTACTTGAGAGCATTATTAGTAGGAGATGCATATATTTTAAAAATGATATCAGGCGTGTATAGAATTCATTCTAAAAATATTAGTTCTAATCTCGATGTAGAATTTATTATCGAGAATATAGAGGAGAAATATAAAATATATGAAGAAATAGTAAAAAGAAATTTATTAGACAATCCAAAAGAATGGTTGAAAAATCAAGTATTATTAACTATATCATTTTTTGTTAAATTCAATAAAACAGGAGAAAAGGAAATAAATAAACTAATTGAATGGTGCAAAAATAATTTAAAAGAAATTAGAGAAGAAATTATTGAATACATAAGGGAGAGAATAAATGAATAAAAAAATATTTATTATGGCATATTCTAGAAAAAATTTAGGAGATGATATTTTCATAAAAATGATACTAGAAAAATATCCAAATTTTCAATTTTATATGAAAATACCAGATGAAAATTTTTTGGAATGGTTAACAATGAAATATAAAAATTTGCATGTATTAAAAGGAGAAGATACTGACGAAGAATTATATAAATCAAATGTAGAAGATTATGATGCTTATATATATGTAGGTGGTTCTATTTTTATGGAAGGAGGAAAAGTATATAATTTATCTCCTAAATTTTATGATTTTGTTAAACGATGCAAAGAAAAAAATATACCTTTTTGTTATATAAGTTCTAATTATGGACCATACAAAACAAAAGAATATTTCGAGCTTTCAAGAAAAAACTTTAAAGCATGTACAGATATATGTTTTAGAGATAAATATTCTTATAATTTGTTTCAAGATATACCAAACGTTAGATATGCTCCTGATTATGCATTTTCTTATAATTTAGGACCTCAAGAAAAAATAGAAAAAAGCGTGGGAATTTCTGTTATAGACTTGAATATAAGAGATTACCTAAAAGATAAAAGCTCAATATATTATAAATGGCTTTTGAATAACATTAATGCATATATAAAAGAAGGATATTCAATATATTTATATTCTTTCTGTGAACATGAAAAAGATGAAGAAACTATAGATTATTTAATGAAAAAATTAGGAAAAAATGAAAACATAAAGGATGTAAGATATAGAGGAAATATCGATGAGTTTTTAGAACTATATGCAAAAATGGAATATACGATTTGTTCCAAATTTCATGCAATGGTCTTATCTTGTATTGCAAATCAGAAAATGTATGTAACATCTTATAGCAATAAAATAAGTAACGTAATAGATGATTTAAATTTAGATATACCATTACTAAATTTAAAGGATATAAAAGAAAATGATATAATAGAATTAAAAGACTTCAAATCTGTAAAAAGAGAGCAGATGGAAATAATTAGAACTAAGGCAAAAGAACAAGAAAAAATGTTGGTGAAAAGTTTAGAACAATGTAAAGAGTAGTAAGATGAAATTTAAATATATAAAAGAAATCTAAAAATATCCTAATAAAAAATTAAAATTAGGATATTTTTTTATAGATTATAAGATACATAGTTATTTTTCAACTCTTAATAATTTTCTTAAAACAAAACTTAAAACAGTAAAATTAACAATAGACAAAACCAAAATAAAAATAATCGGTAAAATTAAAGGCTCTAAAGGAACAATACTAAATAACCAATTTAAACTTGTTAAACCAAAAACAAATATACAAGTCAAGCAAATACCCAAAGCCAACCTAAAAATAGAAAAAGGCAATCTGGTATTTTCACCTTTCCTTGTTTTACAAAGTTTAAACAACAGAATAAGGCCACACATACCAGTACTAATAACACATAAACTAGAAAAATCCTTATCAAGAATAATGCCATTTCTATTTAACATTGCCAATATAAAAATATTAATAGCAACACAAAGTCCAGAAGGTAATGCTTTTGAAATTACTTGTCTCAAAAAATTTCCTTTAACTCTTTCATTGTTTGGTTCCAAAGCTAAAATAAATGATGGTATACCAATTGTAACTACACTAATTAGACTTAACTGAATAGGTATAAAAGGATAAACATCACTCATAAGCAAAAACATTAGTGCTAAAATGGTTGAATATATCGTTTTTACTAAAAATAATGAGGCAGAACGTTGAAGATTATTAATAGTCCTTCTACCTTCAGCAACAACTTTTGGCATTGAAGCAAAATTAGAATCCAATAAAACTAATTGAGAAACATTTTTTGCTGCATCACTGCCATTTGCCATAGCAATACTGCAATCAGAAGCCTTCAAAGCCAAAACATCATTGACACCATCACCAGTCATTGCTACAGTTTTTCCATTATTTTGAAGAGACTTTACTAAAGCTTGTTTTTGTGTAGGAGAAACTCTACCAAAAACAGTAAAATTATTTGCTAAATCTTTTTCAAAAATTTCTTCATCAGACTTCAAAGTTGACATATCAATATATTTATCCCAATTTTTCACTTCTACTTGTTTAGCTATTTTAGAAACTGTAACTGGATTATCACCAGATATGATTTTAATATCAACACCTTGTTTATCAAAATATGATAAAGTATTTTTTGCTTCTTTTCTTATTTTATCTAAAATTAAAACATATCCAATCAATTCTAAATCATTAGGCAAAGAATTATTTTTAAAATCATTATCAGAGTGAGCTAGAACAAGAACTCTATAATCTTGGGCAAAATCTTCAATTTGTTTTTGGTGAGACTTGAAATTATTTTTCAAAACAAATTCAGGAGCTCCTAAAACATAACTGCCATGTTTATCAAAAGAGATTCCAGACCATTTTGTTTTTGATGAAAAAGCTACTTTTTGTATCGGAACAAATTCATTGTTTATATTTGTAAATTTATTTTGAATTGCTTGAATAGTAGAGTTTTCATCATCTGAAAATTTAGCAATATTAGATAAAATATTAGCCATATCAGAATATTCTATATTAAAAGGAATAATGTTTTTTACTTCCATACAACCTTCTGTCAAAGTTCCAGTTTTATCCAAACAAAGAGTATCAACTCTTGCAAGTGTTTCAATACAGTATAATTCTTGAACTAATACTTTTGATTTTGATAAACGGATAACACTAACTGCCAAAACAGTGCTTGTCAATAACACTAAACCTTCTGGAATCATTCCAATAATTGCTGCAACTGTTTTTACAACAGCATCTTGAAAAGTAGTTTCTTGCAATTGAGTATAAAATAAAGCAATTCCTATAGGAACAATAGCGAAAGTCAAAAATCTAATAATTTTTTGCAAAGAAGTCATTATTTCAGATTTTACTTTTTTAACATATTTAGCTCCACTAGAAATTTTTGCAGTAAAATTATCTTCTGCAATGTGTTCTACTTTTGCTGTACAGGTTCCATTGACAATATAGCTACCAGAAAGCAACATATCTCCTATCTTTTTTTCAATGCTATCAGGTTCTCCAGTAATAAAAGACTCATTAACTTGAACAGTACCACCTAAAATAATACAGTCAGTAGCAATCTGATTACCTGTATGAAATTCTAGAATATCATCTAAAACAATGTCATTGACTGAGATTTCTTCTTTTTTACCATTTCTAATAACTCTGGATTTACTACTTGCCATTATAGAAAGTTTATCAACTACTTTTTTAGAGTGGATTTCTTGAATTGTACTAATAGCAGTGTTAATTATAACTATAAAAATAAATAACATATTTTTATATGAACCAACACAAAAAATCGCAATGGCTAAAAATAAGTTTAAAAAGTTAAATAGTGTGAAAAAGTTTTCGAATAATATTCTTTTTATACTTTTCGTTGGAACAGATGTATCATAATTAACAAGATTTTCTTTTTTTCTTTGTTCAACTTGCTCATCTGTTAGTCCTTTAGAAATGTCAGGATTAAATCTTTCTATTTTTTCTTTCATTTATATTACCTTCTTTTTGCCTAGTTTTATATAAAATTACGTTCTTACATTATAATTTGAATATTTGTTAATTTAAAATATTTATAAAGAGATTTTAACATTAATGGTTTTTAAATACAAGAATTTTTTTTAGCATTAAAGTTTGAAATTTAGTAAAGATCGTAGTATAATGCTAATAGATAAGCTATAAGCTATCAAAAATAAGTAGAAAGGGTGGAAGAAAAAAACCAATCCACAAGGGTGAAAAAAATGATTACATTATGTTCAATGCAGGATGCCTGTATCTGGATGGTAAGAAACAACAAAGGAATGCGGATGATAAAGAAAGGAGAAGGATATTTTGAACTTGTTTCGAAATATCCAATAGAGAAACTTGTATTTCCAGCAGGCTGGTATTATACTTCAGCAGAAGGATTTACAAGTCCAATTCTTTCGGAATTAAGCACATTTGGATATTGCCAGATAATTGTAAGGCCTGGCATATTACAAAAAGTGAAAAGTTTCTTAGAATGAAACCCTAAAAATGACCTATATCTTAATTTAGATATGGTCATTTTTTTATAATTTCTTTAATATGATGTATTAGGAAATTTATAAATATATATCATGGAACATTTAAAACTTAGTCAAAAAATCAATCTTCTACATAGACTGTTGAATTGTTTCTCAATATTTAATAAATTTTTACAAAAAACTATACAAAAAGGCAATTTAGTTATATAATGTAACAAAACTGGAGATAAAAATTTATAACCAGTGGTTCAATAAAATCGAAGGGCACAATATAGATAAACAAAACATTCAGAAAAAAGCCCAGAGAAAGGAAAGTGAAAAAAATGAAATTAAAAAACATGTTAGTAGGATTAGAAGGACTAAAAGTAAAAGGAGACTTAGAAATAGAAATAGTAGGAATAGAAAAAAATTCTAAAGAAATCAAACCTGGATATTTATTTGTTGCAATCAAAGGATTTTCCACAGACGGACATCAATATATTGAAAACGCAATTGAAAATGGGGCAGTAGCTGTTATGCTAGAAGAAGGGTGTGACCTAAAATCTCTAAAAATTCCAGAGAATGTAACAATTATCATGGCAAAAAATACAAGAGAAGGTCTAGCAATTACATCTAGTAATTTTTATGGTAATCCATCTAAAAAATTCAAATTAATTGGTGTAACAGGAACAAAAGGAAAAACTACAACAACATTTATGATAAAAGAAATTTTAGAAAAAGCAGGGAGAAAAGTAGGCTTAATAGGCACAATAGCTACATATATTAATGGAAAGAAAATAAAAGATAGTGATAGAACAACTCCAGAAAGTTTGGAATTACAACAGACATTTAATGAAATGGCAGAAGCAGGAGTAGAAGCTGTTGTAATGGAAGTATCATCACAAAGTTTAAAATTACATAGAGTAGACGGATGTGATTTTGACATAGTATTATTTACAAATTTCTCAGAAGACCATATTAGTCCAAATGAACATCCAGATATGGAAGATTATTTCAACTCTAAATTGAAATTATTCCAGATGTGCAAAACAGGAATTGTAAATACAGATGATCTACATGGAGCTAAAATTCCAAAAATGTTTCCAGAAAGTAATATAACAACTTATGGAATTGATAATTATGCTAATGTGTTAGCAAAAGATATTACAATTACAAACTCTTATGTTGATTTCAAAGTAAAAATAAAAGACAGAAACGAAAGAGTAAAAACATGTATACCAGGAAGATTTAGCGTGTATAATTCACTTGCTGCAATATGTGTTGCACAAAAGTTCGGAATAGAACCAGAAGTAGTAAAACAAGCATTAGAAGAAGTTAGAGTACCAGGAAGGTCAGAACTTGTAAATAATAAGTTAGAAATACCAATAATGATAGATTATGCACATTCACCAGAAAGCTTACAAAATATATTACAAGCAGTAAAAAGTTACACAAGAGGAAAAGTAATTTCTGTATTCGGATGTGGAGGAGACCGTGATAGCGGAAAAAGACCTGTAATGGGAGAAATATCAGGAAGAATAGCTGATTTTACATTTATTACTTCAGATAATCCAAGAACAGAGAATCCAGAAAAAATTGTAGAACAAATAGAAGAAGGCATGAAAAAAACAAAAGGAAAATATAAAGTAGTTGTAGATAGAGTAGAAGCAATAAAAGAAGCAATTCAAATGGCAACAAAAAGAGACATCATTGTTTTAGCAGGAAAAGGGCATGAGCCATATCAAGAAATTAATGGTGTGAAATATCCATTTGATGAAAGAATTATAGTAAATGACATTATAGCAGAATTAGAAGAAAACAAAGATGAAGAAGAAGATAAAAAAATAAGACATAAGAAAAATATGAAATATTAAGAAAGGTTTGGTAACATTGAGGTTTGAAACAATAATATTAGCAATAGCATTTTTGATAACCATTATTTTAGGAACAATAATTATACCAATATTAAAAAAACTGAAAGTAGGGCAAATAGAAAGAGATGACGGACCACAGTCACATTTAAAAAAACAAGGTACTCCGACAATGGGAGGAATTATCATGATTATAGCCATGATAATTACTGTCACAGGAATATATATTTACTTTGTAGCAAAAGGTGACTCAGAAACAGCAAATAAAATATTACCAATGCTGATAGCAACAATAGGATTTGGGCTAATAGGATTTATTGACGACTTTAAAAAATTAGTATTAAAAAATACAAAAGGATTAAAACCTAGCTATAAAATGCTTGGATTACTTATTATATCAGTAGGATATGTTATATATTTAGTTCAAGGAATAAATATTGGAACAGAAACATATATACCAATTATAAAGACATATATCGAATTACCAATATATATATATGTACCATTTGCAATTGTAGTAATGTTAGCAACAACTAATGCTATAAATTTGACAGACGGAATAGATGGTCTATCTTCAAGTGTATCAGCAATTATTATAACTTGCTTAACATCAATAGCACTCTTATTTGGAGTGTATGAAGTTTCTATTTTTGGAAGTATATCAATAGGAATAGTGTTAGGATTTTTAATGTATAACTTACATCCAGCTAAAGTGTTTATGGGAGATACAGGCTCACTTCTTTTAGGAGGATTAATATCAGCAATGGCACTATACCTGAAAATTCCATTAATATTAATAATAATTGCACTAATACCTGTTATAGAAACAATTTCAGTTATGATACAAGTGTTATACTTTAAAAAAACAGGAAAAAGATTTTTCAAAATGGCACCGTTACATCACCATTTTGAATTGTCAGGTTGGAAAGAGAGTAAAATTGTAATTGTATTTAGTATTCTTACTTTACTTCTATGTGTATTAGGATTAATAATGGTGTAAAGGTATGAAATAAATATTATCAATAACTAATAATATAAAATAATATATTCGAAGAAAAAAATTATAAAAACATAATATCAAAATATTAAGGTTTATAGGTAAAACCGTAAAAACCTAAATTTATTTATACAAGGGAAAAACAATGACAAAAAGAAAGAAAGGAAAAAGTTTTTCAAGTTTTTTAAATAATCCAGTAGATTTTACATTGTTAATAACAATATTGCTTCTTTTATCAATAGGATTAGTAATGTTATTATCTGCAAGTTCACCTTCAGCACTTTCTGAGAGTGGAAATAGTTATAGTTATTTTTCTAAACAAGCATTTTTTGCAGTAGCAGGATTATTTGCAATGTGGTTTATATCTAAAATAGATTATAGATTTTATCAAAAATATGGAAAAATAGCATATATAGTTGCAATAATATTATTAATAGCAGTTTTAGCAGTTGGAAGAAGAATAAATGGAGCTAAAAGGTGGCTATATTTTACAGATACATTATCTATCCAACCGTCAGAATTAGTAAAATTTTTAATGATTATTTTTTATGCTGCAATTTTAGTAAAAAATAGAGATGATTTGGGTAAATATTGTAAAGGATTTATAAAGCATTGCTTACTTTTAGGACCAGTAATTTTATTATTAATATTAGAGCCACATTTTAGTGCATCAATAGTCATAATAGGAATAGTAAGCATTATGATGATAATGGCAGGATGCAAATTTTGGCATTTTTTAGCGACAGGAGCAACAGTTGGAATTCCTGCAATTATTGCACTTGTTATTACATCCGATTATCGTCTACAAAGAGTGGTTACATTTTTAGACCCATGGAAATATGCAACAGATGAAGGTTGGCAGGTAATACAAAGTTTATATGCAATAGGTTCAGGAGGATTATTTGGAGCAGGATTAGGAGAGAGTAAACAAAAATATTTATATATACCAGAGCCACATAATGATTTCATATTTTCAATATTGGGAGAAGAACTTGGATTTATAGGATGTGCAGTAGTTATAATTCTATTTGCAGTATTTATATGGAGGGGAATACTAATTGCAATGAAATCACCAGATATGTTTGGAAGCTTAATTGCAATAGGAATAACAGCACAAGTAGCAATACAAGTAATAATAAATATAGCAGTAGTAACATCATCAATGCCAGCTACTGGTATGCCATTGCCATTTTTTAGTTACCGGAGGTACAGCATTGTTTATACTACTCTGCGAAATGGGAGTATTGCTGAACATATCAAAGGCCAGTGCAAAACAAAGCGGTTGAAAATGATAGTATAACAACCCGATGAAAAGTACAGAGACTTAAATTTAAACCTAGGCTATGGAGTTTTATAGGTAAATCCAATAAAAAACCTAAATATATTATACAAGGAATGAAAAAAATGAAAGTAATCATTGCAGCAGCAGGAACCGGAGGTCACATTAATCCGGGAATAGCTATAGCCAATAAAATAAAGCAAGAAGAAAAAGATTCAAAAATTATATTTATTGGAACAACAAGAGGATTAGAAAATGATTTAGTTCCAAGAGCAGGATATGATTTAAAAACAATTGAAGCTTATGGATTGAGTAAAAAGATTTCTATTGATAACCTAAAAAAAATGATAAAAACATTTAAAGGGTATGGAGAAGCTAAAAAAATAATACAAGAATTTAAGCCAGATATTGTAATTGGTACAGGTGGATATATATGTGGAGCAACAATATCAGCAGCACATAACCTAGGAATACCAACATTATTGCATGAAAGCAATGCTTTTCCAGGGAAAGCAGTAAAAATGTTAGCAAAAAAAACAGATGTAATACTAGCATCTTTTAAGGATGCTATACCTAGAATAAAAAATGCAAAAAAAGTCATATATACAGGTACACCTGTAAAAATAAAAAGACAAGAATATGGAATTAACAAAAAGTTAGAAATAATAAAAAATATGGGATTAAATGAAACAAAACCAATAGTACTAGTCTTTGGAGGAAGTCAAGGAGCAAAAAGAATAAATGATGCAATAATAGAAATAATAAAAGAAAAAACAAATAAAAATTATCAAATTATGTGGGCAACAGGACCAAAACAATATGATATTATAAAAGAAGAATTAGATAATAACAATATAAATATAAATCATATTGAAAATATGAAAATAGTTCCATACATATACAACATGGAAGAAATTATGAATGTGGCTGATGTTATAGTAGCAAGAAGTGGAGCAATGACAATTACAGAAATTGCAAATATAGGAAAGCCAGCAATATTAATACCATTACCAAATGTCAGTCATGACCACCAATTATACAATGCAAAAGTATTAGAAAAGATAGATGCAGCAAAAATAATATTAGATAATACATTAAATGGAAAAATATTAAATGAAACAATAGAAGAAATAATAAAAGATACAGCAAAAATGAAAAAAATGGGAGAACAAGCTTTAACTGTCGGAACAAGTGATGTAGAAGAAAAAATCTATACAGAAGTGAAAAAACTTATAAAGAAAAAAATCTAATATTACATTCACAGATTATAGATTAAAAAAAGAATATTGATAAATTAAGATAAAAACAATAAACATTAATTATAAAGAGGGAAAGAAATGTTTAAAAATATTCAATTTAAAATAATACTAATATTTTTTCTTATAGGAATATTGATAATCAGTGGACTAGGAGTATTTTTTTTAAATTCATTAGATAATCTAAATATGCAAATTCAAAATGGACAAGTAGAACGGCTGGGAAGAAATAACAAACAACATAAATACAATAGAAACAAATATAGGAGTAGTATTAGTTATTTCTGGGATTATATTTTTAGTAGTAGGAGTACTAATAGCAATATTTCTATCGAGATATGTAATTTATCCACTTAACAAACTAATTGAAAGTGCAGAAAAAATAACAGACGAAGAAAAGAAAACGAAAATAAATAAAAAGCAAAAAAATAGAAAGAACAAAGTAGGAAATTTAGAAAATGTATTTGGAATAATGACAACAGAGTTAAAAGAAAAGTTAAGTGAAGTTTCAACGCAAAAAAATCAAATCGAAACAATATTACTTCACATGACAGACGGAATAATAGCATTTAATATGCAAGGAGAAATAATATTAATAAATCCAGCAGCAAAAAAATTTTTAGCAATAAGGCCAGAAGATAATACATTTGATGACATATTTCAAAAATTTACATTAGGAATAAATATGGAAAAAATAATCTACTTGGAAAATTGGACATCAACAGAGCAAAGAATACAAGTAGATGATAAATATGTAAAAGTATTTTTTGCACCATTTAAAAACGAAACTGATAGACCGGATGGAGTAATAGCAGTAATACAAGATATTACAGAACATGTAAAACTAGATAATATGCAAAAAGAATTAGTAGCAGACGTTTCACACGAATTAAAAACACCAATTACGTCTATAATGGGATATGCTGATACATTGTTAGAAGGAGAGTATGACAAAGAAACACAAGAAAAATTTTTGAATGTAATTGCTTCAGAAGCAAGAAGAATGGCAAGACTAGTTACAGATTTATTAACATTGTCAAGATATGATAGTAATAAAAATAAAATTAAAAAAGAGGCTTTTGATTTAGGTGAGTTAGTAAAAAAATGTCAAGATAAATTAGCAATAGAAATAAAGAAGAAGAAACATAAAGTTAATTGCTTTGTTACTGCAGATGTACCACCAGTTTTAGCAGATAAAGATGATATCGAAAGAGTTGTTTTAAATATATTATCAAATAGTATTAAATATACACCAGATAATGGGGAAATAAAAATATATGTGGGATTTGTATATAATGATGCATATATAAAAATATTTGATAATGGAATAGGTATACCAGAGGAAGATTTAGGAAGAATTTTTGAAAGATTTTACCGTGTTGATAAGGCTCGTACAAGAGAAATGGGAGGTACTGGACTAGGGCTTTCAATTGCAAAAGAAATACTTGATAAGAATGGTGGAAGTATTGATATAAAAAGTGTTGTTGGACAAGGCACAGAAGTAGTTGTTAGAATTCCTACTAAGCAATAATGAGTACCGTAGAAATTGTTCGTAGAAGTATTTTAAATAAAAAAGTTATTGAAAATATTAATAAAATATGTTAGAGTGTTAATGTAGAAATAAATTTAACTTATGACAAAAATGTCGAAATTTAAAGAAAAAGAAAAGTGTTAAAATAATTATAATTTTTTAAATCATATTGGTATTTTTCGAAAGGAGAGAAAATCATTGAATCCAAAAACCAAAGAAATATTAGAATGGATATATTGTATTATTATAGCTGTAGTTTTAGCACTACTATTTAGATACTATATAGGAACACCAACAATAGTAAAGAAAGTATCTATGAAACCAACATTAATAGAAAATCAGAGATTGTGGTTAAATCGTTGGGGAAGAACAACAAAAACATTACCACAAAGAGGAGAGATTATTACATTTGAAGCACCAAGTAAAAAATCATACACAGAATCAGAAATAGATGTAAATAATCCAATCGCAAAATATGAAAATGAACCAACAAATATATTTTCCAGTTTTGTATATCATGTTCTAGAAATTGGAAAAGATAGCTATATAAAAAGAGTAATTGCACTTCCAGGTGAACATGTACAAATAAAAGATGGAAAAGTATATATAAATGATGAGGAGTTAGACGAACCATATTTACAAGAAGGAATTGTAACAGATGTTTTAGGTGTAGGCTTTTCAGATTTTGTAGTTCCAGAAAATTGCGTGTTTGCAATGGGAGATAATAGAAGTCATAGTACAGATTGTAGAGCTTTTGGATGTATACCATTAGAAAAAATAGAAAGTACAGTAGCTTTTAGATTTTGGCCATTGGATAAATGGGGTGCAGTAGAATAGAGGTATAAGGATGTTTGAAAAAATAGTAGGAAATGAGAAAATAAAAGAGAATCTAAAAAAGTCATTTGAACAAAATAAAACATCACACAGTTACCTTTTTATAGGTGTAGAAGGTATCGGAAAAAAAATGATTGCAAAAGATTTTGCAAAAAGGATATTGTGTATAGAGAATAAAGAAAATTGCGATACATGTAAATCTTGTATTGAATTCAATACAAATAATAATCCGGATTTTATGATTATTTCACCAGACGGTAATAGTATTAAAATCGAACAGATTAGAGATTTGCAAAAAAGTATACAAGAGAAACCTATTATCTCTACAAAAAAAGTTTATATAATAGATGATGCAGATAAAATGACTTCTGAGGCTCAAAATTGTTTATTAAAAACATTAGAGGAACCACCAGAATTTGCAACAATAATATTGATAGGTAGTAATGAAAGTTCATTTTTAAGCACAATTAAATCAAGATGCATGATTTTACATTTTGAACCTATTGAAAATAAAGAATTAAAAAAATTTTTAGAAGAAAATTATGGGTTTTCAAATATTAGTGCAAATATGCTAGATGTTTTTCAAGGAAGTATAGGAAAAGCAATAGTTCTGAAAGATAAAAAGGAAGAATATGAACAGATTGAAAGTATAATAATGAGCATGGAGAATAAAGACATAATAGATATTATAAATATGTCTGAAATAATTTACAAATCTAAAGAAGAAATATATGAAATATTGGATTATATAAATATTATTTTAATAAAACTAGCAAAAGAAAACTATTTATATACAAATTGTATAAGCATTGTTGAAAATACAAAAAAAAGATTGCAACAAAATGCAAATTATGATATGAGTATAGATAATATGTTATTTAATATTTGGCAAGAAATTAATTAATAAATTTTATAGAATTATAATGATATACTTAAATAATATACTAATCAAATCAAAATTGGTAAAAAAGATTTTAAAAATTTTACAAAAGAAGTATATCTAGTTTTGTAGAAAAGACAAAGTGAATAGAATTTAAAGGAGTGAAAGATAATTTGAAAAATATAATAGGAGTTAGATTTAAAAAGCTAGGAAAGATATATTTCTTCAACCCAAAAGGACTAAAAGTAAAAAAAGGCGATAATGTAATAGTAGAAACAGCTCAAGGAGAAGAATATGCTGAAGTTATGATACCAAATAGACTAGTAGAAGATGAAAAAATAATTGCACCATTGAAAAAAGTTATCAGGATAGCTAGTTATAAAGATAAGAAACATTATGATGAGTGTAGAAAAATAGAAAAAGAAGCGTTTAGAGTATGTTTAAAAAAGATAAAAGAACATAAATTAGAAATGACATTAACAGATGTAGAATATAAATTTGACAATAGCAAGATTTTATTTTATTTTACAGCTGATGGAAGAATTGATTTTAGAGAGCTAGTAAAAGATTTGGCTGCTATTTATAAAACAAGAATAGAGTTAAGACAAATCGGAGTTAGAGATGAAGTAAAAAGAATTGGTGGTAATGGAGTTTGCGGAAGAGAGCTATGTTGCTGTACATTCTTAAGTAATTTTGAAGCAGTATCTATAAAAATGGCAAAAGAACAAAATCTATCACTAAATCCAACAAAAATCTCTGGAAATTGTGGAAGATTAATGTGTTGCCTAAAATACGAAAATGAGGTATATGAAGAAAAGTTAAAAAATCTTCCAAGTGTCGGAGCGATTGTAAAAACAGAAGATGGAGAAGGAGAAGTCGATTCGATAGAAACATTAAAAGAAAAGGTTAGAGTAAAAATGAAAGAGCCTGAAGGCGATGGATATGTATATAAAAAATATGATGCAAAAGATGTAAAAGTAATTAAAGATGTTGCCATTGAGAAAATGGATGAGGAAGAAATTGAACATAAGAAGGAATTAGAAGAATTAGAAAAGTTAGAAAAATTAGATAAACAACTAGAGGAAGAATAAGGAGGTGATTTTCTATGGCATACAAAATTACAGATAAATGTATATCATGTGGAGCTTGTGCAGCAGAATGTCCTGTACAATGTATATCACAAGGTGATGATAAATTTGTTATTGACCAATCTGCTTGTATATCATGTGGTACATGTGCTGGGGTTTGCCCAGTTGAGGCACCAGTTGAAACGAACGAATAGAGGTTATAAAAATATAACCTCTTTAACTTTGTCATTTTTTGATAAATCTTGTTAAATATATTTAACTAAAAATTTTTCACCTTCATTAAATGAAGGTTGTAAATAGTTAGTTTCAGTGGTAACGAATAAAAAATTTTTTCTTAGAAAATTAAAGTTTTTAAAGCTTATTTTCTGTATATTTTTCGCA
>CALXJX010000014.1 GCA_944388735.1 uncultured Clostridia bacterium | reverse complement strand
TGACCTCTTGTTCTTCTTTCATTATGGACATAACTTCCTTTTGCTTCTGTTCTAGTCAACTTTTCATTTCTTATAATTGCATAACTCATATCTTCTTTGCACCTCCTTTTTGCTTAAGATATTCTTTGAATGTCTAACATACTAGACAAACAAGTTTGTCTGTATGGCAGGGCTATTGCCCCACACCCCATTCAATCAAAAATAAAAAAGTGAGTTTTTATTTTTGATTGCTAAAAAAATATAAATAGTTTTTTAGACAAATTTAAAAGAGGCTAGTTCTAATATTAAGTAGAATTAACCTCTTTTAAATTTGCATATAAGCTACTCCAATCGAAGTCATCGTAATTTCTGTCGCTTCTATATGGATTATTTTTCTTTTTACATGTGTCCCATTTATTATAATTATTTTTATTTTTTATATTATTTATTATATCTTTGTCTTTATTATATATAGGGTATTGTTGTTTTTGACTATTTAAATAGTTATTTGTTTCAATACCCTCTTGGCTTTTTGAATTATACCTATTAATATTTTCAACAATAGGTGTAATTTGTCTTTGTTCTATTTCTTTACTGTCTGTTTTATATTTTAATTTTACTTTTATATACTCTTTTTCTTTCAGAGAACTTATAATTTTAGATACTCTATTTGCTGTTACATTTACAATACTTGCTATATATTTATTACTTGCAAAACAACTTTTAGTTTCTTCACTTAAATACAAAATCATAGATAGTATTATTTTCTCTTTATCTGATAAATCTTTGTTTAATAAAATTTCTGCTGGTATCCATAGTCCTTTTAATTTTTGCATTTTCATATCCTCCTTTCGCTTAATTTTTTATTTTGATAAAAAAATAAAGCCTTAAAAATTCACTTTTAAAGCTTTATAATAAATTTCTTTCATATAGAAAAATCAATTTAACTTAAATTCAAAGAATTTTATAATTCTTCCAAACTATCCCTAATATCATCATTATAGAATGTTTTACCATTAAACGCTTCTGTCATATTTATTATTATATCTTCTATAACATCACTAACTAATTTTATATAATCTGTAATATCAACATCTGAAACTTGTATATTAGCTTCTCCATGAGCAATGCAATTTCTCTTTCCCAGAAGAGCATCTAACTTACTCTCATATTTATCTTCACTAATTGGTTTTATATTAAAACTATTTAATAATGAATTTATTCTCTTGCAATTCATATTCATATTTCTATTTGATTTTATAGGAATATACATATTATTCTCCTTTATATCACTACAAAATTTAGATACTATCTTATTTTTTGAATTTGAATTTTTTATTGAATCTTCGAATATATTATTATATTTATTTTCAATAATATATAACAATATATTTGGATGATACTCTAAATAATTAATTTCTAAATTATTTAAAAATCTGCTATATATATTAATAGCTTTATTTACAAATCCTTCTAGATGACTATATATGATAGGAATAATACTATTATAATATATTTCTTGTTCTTTAACACTAAAACTTCTTCTCTTAGGAATAGTCTTTAAGTATGAGAATATTTCTACACGCCATTGTAACTCGTTTTCTAACTCTTCTTCCAAATTCATAATCAGACTACTCCTTACCAAAAATATCAATTGCTATAGAAATTCTTTTTTGAACTCTTCCCTTTCCTCCTGAATTCGAACCCATATTAGATTTGTATTCTTCATTATTTTTCAATAACTTAATTTTAGCTTTTAAAGACTCCACATCATCTTTATATTTTTCATAAAATTTATTTGTTGCAACCATTATTCCATCATATATGGCACTAGAAAATTGTTTATTTGTTGCTTTAAATACATCAGAACCTAGTTTATATAAAAGACTTATAATATTATTAAAATTCTCTTTTTCAAAATCATAAACTAAATTGTGGTATTTGGTTTCATTTTCCATAAATTTCGTCATATGTTCAGATAAGTTATCATTCATAGAATTATAGTCTTCTTTTAGAGATAAAAATCTTAACACTAATTCGTCTAAATATAGCTCGTCTTTCTTTTTGCTACTAATATCAACTAATTCAATAAATTGTGGTAAGTCTGCAAGTTCTCTTATGAAATTATTAAACTCGTTTCCATTTCCTCTAAAAATGCAGTTTCTTATCTCTTGTTCAGTTAGACTTGATCCTCCAGTATTTAACCTATTAAAAAGTTCATATCTCATATCAATATTGCTATCCCATTTTATAATTTCTACCCTACAATATGCTCTTTTAATATTTCTTTGAAATAATAATGGTAAATTATCAATATTAATTCCCTCTAATGCTGAAACTAAAGGTGCTTTTTCTAAAGTCCACTTATTTTTTTCTTCAGAAGGACCTTTTAATAAACCAAAAAAAGATATTATCGTTGATAATCTTTGTAGTCCATCTACTAATTCCCATTTTCCTTCTTTATCTTCTGCAACAAATATTGGTGGTGTAGGTATTCCTAGCAATATAGATTCAATAAATCTAGTTTTTTGGTAATTATTCCATCTAAATAATCTCTGAAATTCTGGATTTATTATTAAATCGTCATTTTGATACATACTTATTATCTCACCATAAGACATATCCAACCTATCTGTAGTTAGACTATTTCTTTTTTCTTCTATTTCTTTTTGTAACACATTATTTTCCATCTTTATTCTCCAATCTTTATATATGACTATTTATATCATATTTTGACAGAATTTTCAATATATACTTTTTAATAAAAGCGTTATCAAATGTTCTATTTCAAATCTCTAATCCACTCATTTATCTTATGCTTGTCCGATGTATCAATCAAATATCGCAATCCCCTGGATATGTAAATGTCGCCTTTTTATATTTACCTAGCAATGCGCCTGCAATAATGACTGAAGACCTCATTTGTCTCATTAAATCTTCTGGTATTTCATATTTATTTATTTGACTTGTATCTATTATTACTTTATTCGATTTTTTTGTAACTTTTCCTCCTATTTTCTTCAATATTTCAAACATCATTTGTGTATCATGTATATTTGGTACATTATATAACGTCGTTTTTCCTCCATTTAATATTGTAGCTGCTATTATTGGCAATGACGCATTTTTTGAACCTGATATTTGTATTTCTCCTTCTAGCTTTTTACCTCCTTTTATTATGTACTTTGACATTTTATTACCACCTTTCTTCTTTATTTGCTATATTTTATGTTTGCTTCACATAAAAGGTGTTCTCTATATTTTAAAAGTTCTAAAATTTCAATATAAATCTTGAAAATTTAGAACTTTTTACTATCCAAGTCAAAAAGCTAGATTTGATTTTTCCTATTCAATTTAGAAATATATCACTTTATCTTATTTCTATATTTGGTTCTATTACACATCCATTTTTTGATATATATTCAATAACTTCTTTATACTTAGGATTATTTTTGGTTATCTGTCTTAGTAATTTTGAAAATTCTCTTGCATTATAACTATTTAATAACATACTATCTTCTGGTATTTCAAGACTTCTGCCTTCATTTACAAATCTAATTACCTCTCTCTTTAAATCCTGAACTAAACCTTTATCTTGTCCTTCTATTTGTTGTAATAAAGCAAAAATATCTACAATCTCTTTTTGTATATTTATAATCTCATCTTTTTCAATATCTCCATAATGAATCAATTCTAGTGATGAAAAAGCATTCCCTATTGTTTGAACTAATAAATTATTATTTGATGCGTTTGGAATGATTGGTTCCATACCACCTACTCTTTCAAGTAATGTTAATTTTGCAATTGTTTTATTTTTCTCCAATGATTGATCTTCGTTTAAAGCCTGATAATTACTTATTCTTGCAATTGGTGCCTTATATATTATCCCCTTCCTTGGTCTTGCTTTATTTATGTTTAATGGCTCTTTGGAATTATATCTTGTTTCTATTGCTTTTTTTATTTCGCCTTCTGTTTTACTATTTTCTATTTCATTTATTATCTCTAAAAGTTTACTATCAGTGCTTATAGAAGAAATATATTCATCTACTTTTTTTGATATTTCCTCTAACATATATTGACCAGCATTAATAACTTTTTCTCCTAATTCCTTTTTTGGTACTCTTACCATTATATATTTGTCTTTGTATGAACCTCTTCCATAAGAAATAGACACATTACAATTGCTTGAAAGTGAAATACAATTTGTATCTTTTCTGTAATGCATCTTTATATGGTCATATACTTGTTCTAGGCTTATTTGGGCATTTTCAGTATATTTTGGCTTTTCATTTTCTGGATTTTCTTCATATCTTTCTCTGTCTGTTCTTATTTTTTTGATATTGCCCATATTGTCCAAAATTATTCCAGAGTCTAAATCTTGATTATCTGCCATATTTAAAGCACGAAAAAAGTAATAATTTTCTTCATCTTCTATTATATTAAAATTATCTAAATCAAATAAATTCTTCATTTTAAAAATCATCCCTTTTTGTCTTGCTTAAAGGCTCACATAGAAGATGTTACTTATTTAAACATCTTCTCCAAAACTAAAATAAACATAGCATGAGACCAACCTAGTCCAATTACCCAATTAGGTTGTAAAGTACTATTATCAACTTGCTCACCTAAGAAATAATGCTTACCAACAGTTTTCACAACAAAATCAAAAGTTTCTTTTGCCTTTCTCTTTTCTCCTGTTTCTAAATAATATAATGTCATCCATAAATTTGCTATTGGCCATGGATTTCCATTCATATAATGGTCTTGTTCAAACCTTTGATATCCTCCTGTATATGTTCTTAATGATAAGTTTATTCTTTCTATTGTATTTAAAATCTTCTTTTCTTTTGGTTTAAACACATTAAATGGTGTTACAGCTCCTAATATACTTATATCCATTTTTCTATCTTCTGGATTTCTCACGAATGATTTCTTTTCTTCATCATACATATTTTCATTAATATACTTCTTTATACCCTCTTGCAATTTTTCTAACTCTTTTTGATTTTTTTGTATTTTTTCTTCTTTTAATCTATTATTCTCAAAATCTGAAGCTTTGTCTCCTAGTACGCCATATATTTTTAAAATACAATCAAATGCAGAATAAATACTTGCTAAAGAATATAAATGAATTCCTTCACACATTTCCCATAAATCATAGCTTATATGATATTTATGTCCTTGCAAATTTCGCTCTTGTTCCATTTCTTCTAAAACTTTATCTTTGTCATGTTCTTCTTTTGATTCTAATCCCAACCAATCTTGTACATATCTTTTTAAGAAATCTACTGCCTTTTCACACATTTGTAAATTATCTTTTAAAAATTTTTCTGATTTTGTATATTTATAGTGTTCATATACACCATATACTACACTTGCAGTTTCGTCTACCTGATATCCCCAACATGGTGCAAGTTTTCCGTCTGTATAAAATCTCTGTTCCCACATACCATTTTTACTTTGAGTTTTTTTGCAAAATACTTTATAAAACTTCTCTGCTTCTTTATCCATTTTTAATATATCTAATGCTTTTGTAATAAATACCGCATCTCTTGGCCAGCAATAGGCATATCTTCCACATTTTGTGAAATCTTCATCTATTTCTGGAGATGCAATTATTCCGCCTGTTTCAGAATTAGTTAATAGTGGAAATAATAATATACTTCTTCTATATATCTCGTAAATTTTTTCTTCATAACTATTTTTAGGATCTTTTAAATTTAGTCCATTATGTGCTTTTACATATTTTCTCCAATAAGATTTTGCATCATTATATTCTTTTTCGAAATCCTTCTTCTTTATTCTTTCTATCTCATCTTCCATTTCAGATATATTTTTATTTTCATTGATTAAAATTGCTATTTCTATCTCTTTTTTCTCATTTGGAGATATGACTCCTATGTCATAACAAATACTAGAGTCGCATGACATTCCTATATAATCTTTATCGTGTATTTCTCCTCTTTTTATTGTCTCTTTACTTCCATTTATTTGATGACTTAACAGTTTATATCCTTTTGCAAAAGTTGATAAAGAAAAATCATGAGCATATTGCATCATTCCACCGTCAATAATTTTGCAACCAACATGATTATTAGTGTCTGTTAATAATTCTGAATGTATATAAAATTTAACATCTAAATCTATTTTTGCATCATTCAAAAAAATATATTTTTTTATTAATATATTTTCTTTAATCATTATAAAATCAGTTTGTACCATTTTTAGATTAAAATACGTATTTGTAACTTCTGTATTTAAAATATTTGTATCTGTATCATAATATTGTTTGTATATATTATTAATATCATCATGTAAATAAATTAAGTCTGAATTATTTACTTTTACTCCTGTATGAAAGAAGTTTATATATTGTCTATTATCCTTAGTTGGAAAGTATAATCTTTCCATTTCTCCTTTTGCAGTAAAAGTCGCTATCATATCTTTATTTCCTATAATTGCTTCATTTAAGTATTTGTTTTCCATACCAAATTACATTCCTTTCTTTCTTCGCTCTAAAGACACATATCACATTGATTTTTAATTTTTAACTTTGTTTTTTTATCTTTTGTGAATGTTATCCTTCTATTACATTAACTATTTGTTTTTCCAAATCTTTGATTTTTTCATTTATTCTAAATATATCTGCATCTTTTAGATTACTATCATTTACATCTTGCCTTACATAAATATCCATATCTTTAATTTCTTCCTTTAGTTTATCTAATCTTTCTAAAATTTCATTTCTTAATGTTTTTGTTACTTTTCTTTCTAGTTTATTTACCATTTCTATTTGTTCTTCTAATTTGTATGTTTCTCCAAATTCTGGTGTTGTAACAGGTATTCCAATTTCTGACTCTATCTTTTCTTTCAATACATCTTGTGATTCTGGTTCTCCATGAACTAAAAAGATATGTTTTGGTTTTGTTATAAATGAATATATAAAATTCATTAACCATTCTTGGTCTGCATGACCTGAATATCCTTCTATATATTCAACCCTTGCATTTACCGCAATCTCTTCTCCAAATATTTTTACTGTTTTTGCTCCATTTACAATATTATAGCCTAACGTTCCAGGTGCTTGATATCCAACAAAAAGTATTGTACTTTTTGGATTCCATAAATTATGTTTTAGATGATGTTTTATTCTTCCTACCTCACACATTCCACTTGCTGAAATAATTATACTTGGAGTCGTGTCTTCATTAAGTTCTTTTGACTCATCAGCTGTCCTTGTAAATTTAAGTCCCGGAAACTCTAAAGGATTATCTCCTCTCATAATTTCTTCTTGTGTTTCTTCATCAAATAGCTCTGTATTTTCTCTAAATACTTCTGTTGCTGAAATAGCTAACGGACTATCTACATAAACAGGTGCTTTCATTAATGTTTTGTATTTTCTTTTAAAATCTTCATCATCAGAACATTCATCTTTTAGTTTATTTATCTCGTATAAAATCTCTTGGGTTCTTCCAACTGCAAAAGAAGGTATTACAACAGTTCCTCCATTGTCTAATGTTTCTGATACAACATCTAAGAAAATTTTTGCCTTTTCATCATTTCTGATGTGCAATCTGCTTCCATAAGTAGATTCCATTACCAAATAATCTGTGCTTTCTATCATTGTAGGTGAATTTAAAAGTGGTATATCATTGTTTCCTATATCTCCTGTAAATACTGTTTTAGTTTCCTTGTCTCCTTCTTTTACCCATACTTCAATAATACTAGAACCTAACATGTGTCCAGCATCATTAAAACGTACATGAATTTCTGGTGTAATCTCTATTATTTCATCATATTTTACTTCTTCAAATATTTCTAATGACCTAGCAGCTTCTTCTGCTGTATATAAAGGTGGTAGAGGTTCTTCACCTTTACGAATTCTTTTCTTGTTTTTCCATTCTACTTCCATTTCCTGAATATGACCACTATCTGGTAGCATTAGTGCACATAAATCACAGGTTGCCTTATGTGCATATACCTTATTTCGAAATCCTTCTTTATATAGCTTTGGTATCCTTCCTGAATGGTCAATATGTGCATGAGTTAACAAAACAAAATCTATTTCTTTTGGATTAAATTCAAATTCTTCTGTATTTTCTTCTTCTATTTCTGCTTTTCCTTGCCACATTCCGCAATCCACTAAAAACTTTTTTCCAGCTCCTTCTACTAGAAAATTTGAACCAGTCACAGTTCTTGTAGCACCTAAAAATGTAATTTTCATAAAAAAACCTTCCTTTCTCATTGCGTTTTTAGGTATACTTAGTTATTCAAATGATTTCTTTCAAACTGTCATATTTATTTAATAACTTTTCTAACTAAATATTTTTATTTTTTTATTCAACTTGATATCTATATCTTTTTTGTCTATTTTTTGCATTTCTGATATTTCTATCTTTTCTTCAAATATATTTTCATCAAACAATTGAATATAATATTTATCTTTTTCTTTTGTAATCTTCATATACAATTCTTCTAAATCCATAATCCTTAACGTAAAAATATTTTTTAATATTTCTATATTTAGCTTTTCATTCTTTGATATTTTGCTTATAAGCTTGATGCTCTGTGCTTTTCCAATTAATAATTTTCCAATTTCTTTTAATTCTTTTTGAAAATCTTTTACTTGAAATATAAATTTTTCATCTTCAACTGGCAATAAATTATAATATCTAAATTCGTAAACTAATTTTAAAATATCCTGTCTTGTCTCAGCTTTTTCAACTTTTACTTTATAGCATTTTAAAAATAGTTTTTGTAATTTTACAAGTAATGTTTGTATATCTTCTTTTATATTTAAATACTCCACTCTTTCTTCTATTTGTTTTACATATTTAACAAATTTTTGAGGATTCATCAAGTCATTTAAATATTCAATTTGTGCAATTTTTTCTTCTCTTTCTTCTATCATTTTTTTTGATAAAATTCTTGCACTAAATATTTTTTGTTCTAGTGGTAAAGTTTCATTTCTCTTTTCATATTCTTCTTGTAGCATAGATTTATTATTAATTGTTTCATCTATTTTTTTTATTTCTTCTGTTAATTTCTTTTTTTCTGATGTAATATCTTGTACAAATTTTGCTCTATCTTTTATTTTATTCATTTTAATTTCATATTCTTGTCTTAATTTTTTTATTTTTTCATTTAATTTTGAATCAAATTTCATACCAATTAAAATAGACAATTTATTTACTAATTCTTGAAGTTTTCTACTATATTCTTTTCCATATTTTTCTTCTAGCTTTGTTTTATATACTTCCATATAATCAATAATAAATTCTTTATTTCTAATCCAATTATTTAAAAAAGTATCTCCTAGCAAAATTCTTAAATTTTGATAAATTAAATTATGTTGTATACTTTCTATTTCACTTGGTATAGTTGTCCAAGAATATCCATTAAAATCCCTTAGAGGTTCAACCATATTAATATTATTTCCTACATTTATTAAATCTGATAATGTTTGGTTTAATAAGAAATACTCATCTTTAACAATTTTGTCTTGTTTGCCTATTTTTGCAATGCAATATAATAATTTTCTTTCAATTGGATAACATATAATTCTTTTTTTCTTCTTTTCAACTAAAAATGTCCTTCTTCCTAACATCTGGCTTTCTTCTGAATTTGGTCTTACCATTTTTATTGTATCACACTCATCTTTTATAATAGAAATAATATTTTCTATATACTCTTCTTTTGTCTCTACATCTTGTTTAACTTTCTCATAATCTTTATATGCTGTTTCTACTTTATATAAAATATTAAGGAGAAGACTTTTTACGTTTTCTTCAAAATATTTTTTTTCAAGAATTTCTTCCAATTCATTATTGTAATCTTTTTTTACAATCTTATCTAATAATTTATCTTTTTTCTTTTGCAAAATTCTTCTCCTTTCTTTTTTATGTGCCATTGGGGACGTGTTTTTTTGGCACAAAATATTAAAGCAACTAATTTTTTTTAAAATTTTTCTCTTTTGTGCCAAAAAAACACGTCCCCAATGGCACAATGGCTCAATTTAATTTTCATTTCCCATTTTTAATTCGTTCCACCTATCCATAGTCATCAAAACTTCTCTTGGCTTGCTTCCCTGATACCCAGAGATTACGCCTCTTTCTTCCATTTGATCTATAATCCTTCCAGCTCTTGCATATCCAACTTTAAATCTTCTCTGAATAAATGATGTTGATGCTTGTCCTGTTTCTATAACAGTTTGTATTGCATCCATTAAAAATGGATCTGCTTCATCATCCTCAGAAGCTTCTTGTGCTAATTCCTTATCAGTTTTATTATTATTTTCTATTGTTTCCAAAATATCCTCACTATATGTTGCTGTTCCATTTGATTTTACAAAATCTACTATTTTTTCTACTTCCTCATCTGTTACAAATGCACCTTGAACTCTTGAAGGTTTTGGAGCTCCTGATGGAAAATATAACATATCACCTTTTCCTAAAAGTTTTTCCGCCCCTATACTATCTAATATTGTTCTTGAATCAACTTGAGATGATACTGCAAATGCTATTCTTGACGGTACATTTGCTTTAATCAATCCTGTAATTACATCTACAGAAGGTCTTTGCGTTGCAATTACTAAATGCATTCCTGCTGCCCTTGCTTTTTGTGCTAATCTACATATTGATTCTTCAACTTCTTTTGCTGCTACCATCATCAAATCTGCTAATTCGTCTATTATTATAACTATTTGTGGTAATTTTCCATTTCCTTCTTGTTCTTTCTCTATTGCTTTATTATATCCCTTTAAATCTCTTACCCCTTTAGTTGCAAATAAGTTATATCTATTATCCATTTCTTGAACAGCCCATGCTAATGCTCCTGCTGCTTTTCTAGGATCTGTTACTACTGGAATCAACAAATGTGGTATTCCATTATATACTGATAATTCTACTACTTTAGGATCTACCATTACCAATTTTACTTCACTTGGTTTTGCATTATAAATAATACTTGTTATAATTGTATTTATACATACACTTTTTCCTGAACCTGTTGAACCTGCAATCAGTACATGTGGCATTTTTGCAATATCTGCAAGTTGTATTTTTCCTGCTACATCTTTTCCTAAAGCTATTGTAAGTTTAGATTTGTTTTCTTTAAATTCATCACTTTCCAAAATTTCTCTTAAATGAACTGACGCTCTTTCTTTATTTGGAACTTCAATACCAACAGCTTGTTTTCCTGGTATTGGAGCTTCAATTCTTATAGTTTCTGCAGCTAAATTTAGAGCTATATCATCTGCTAAATTTGCTATTTTGCTAACTCTAACTCCCTCTGCTGGCTTTAATTCATATCTTGTAATCGCTGGTCCCACTGATACATTTTCCACTTTAGCTGATACCCCAAAACTATACAATGTTTTTTGCAATTTAGTCGCTGTATCAGTAAGTGCTTTTGCCCCTCCTTTTAAAGCCTTTTGCGTAGGTTTTCCTAAAAGTTCTATTGGCGGATATTCATAATGCTCATCTTCGACTGTTAAAGCATGTTCTAATTGCAATACTTCCTTTTTCTTTTCTTCCTTTTGCTCATCTTCTTGTTTAAATAAATTATTTTCTATAACATCTGGTTGCATTTCTTGCTTCTCTTCTTTTGCTGAAAGCTTAGCTAATTTAGATGTTTTAGTCAAAGGCTCTAAATCATCATTACTATGGTCATATTTTTTTAATCCTGTTTTTTCTTCAACATTATCCCCATCTAAAATTCTTCCACCAAAATTGATTTTTATCTGATTAGCCATTACTTCTTTTTCTTTTTTCTCTTGCTCTTTTTGTGCAATTTTCTCTTCTCTCAATCTTTTTCTTTTTTGAGCTGGTGTTTCTTGCAATTCTTCTTTTCTAGCTTTTTTATCTTCTTCCATTCTTTGTAATTTTTGTTCGTATTTTTCTTCTTTCTTTTCTTCCAGTCTTTCAACTATATTATTAATTATATCTGACAAACTAATTCCAAATGTAAATACTAAAAGTACAACTGCAATACCAACACATAGTATAACTGCTCCAATATCCCCTAACATCTTTGCTAAAGGCACTGCTCCAACTGCTCCTATTGCTCCTCCTCCTTTGCCTTCTGAACCTAAATAATATGCATCTTTTACAACTTCTGATAATTCTTTTGCAGATTGCAATTCTCCTCCTGAAATTTGAAGTACACTAAATACAACTGACAGACTTATTAAAAGTACTCCATATTGAATAAGTTTTGATATTAAAGTTTCACTTCCTTCACAGGCTAATTTAATTGCAACTGCGAAAATTCCAATAGGTAGTACATATTGCATAATTCCTATCATTCCACCTAAAAATTCACTTAGTTTTGCTCCTACTACACCAGATTTTGTATATATTAAAACTGCCAAAAGTATGCTTAACACTATTAATACTACTACTGCTAAATCTACTTTTGATGCTGTTTTTTTTCTTTTTTTATATCTTCTTTTTTTTGCCATTTATATTTTACCATCCTTTTTCTATTTTGTGCCGTTTGGCAAATTTGTGCCATTGGGGACGTGTTTTTTTGGCACAAATCAATTATGAATAACTATTAAAATATAATTTTAAATTAATAAACAAACTCTTAAAAATACAATTTAATACAATTTGTGCCAAAAAAACACGTCCCCAATGGCACAAATTTGCTAATGTCACAAAACAAAAGCCAGATTTCAAAAGTCTTTGCATCTTTGACTTCTGACATCTGACTTCTGAATATCTTTATTTCAATTCTTTTCTGCTATTTTGAATTGTTTTAATTGTATCTTCTAATGAAATTTGCATTAAGTTTAATGCTTCTGTCATATTTGTCTCTAATTTAGATAATGTCTCCTTCATAACATTTTCTGTATTTGAAAGAAGACTATCGGCATATTCTTTTGTCCCTTTAGAAATTTCTCTTGACATTTCATTTGCAGTTTCTATAATTTCTGTTTTTTGGTCATAAGCTTTTCTTGTGATTTCATGTTCATCTATCATAGCAATAATTCTATTTTCTGCCTCTTTGACTATTCCGTCCGCTTCTTTTTGTGCCTCGACAAGAATTCTTTGTCTTTCTTCTTTTACCCATTTTGCTTGCTTCAATTCATCAGGAAGTTTTAGTCGAATTTCTTTTATTAAATCCAACATTTCATCTTTATCTACAATACTTTTGGCAGAAAATGGCAGACTTCTACTTCTTTCTAATAAGTCTTCCAATGTTTCTAACAATGTAAAAATTTCCATTTCGGTACCATTCCTTTCATAAAGCACTAACTGTATAAAATTGTCTTATGAAAAATTACAAAGTAATTTTTCTATACATCTTTGTTTTTTCAATTATCTGAATTCTAATTCTCACACTTTTTTAAAAATATGAGTTGTGCTCTTCCGTATTTTCTTTCATCTATCTTTGTAATTGGTAAATTTTCTATATCTTTCAATATTCCTTTTCTATCTGTTTCGATAATTATTAATGATTTTTCATTTATTAACTTTTCCTCAATTAATAAGTTTACTGCTTTATACGCATAGTCTGTTTGATAAGGAGGGTCGATATATACAATATCTAAAGATATTCCTTGTTTTTCTTTTATCCATTTTTCAAAGTCAGTACAATATATTTCTACCTGTTTTTCAAGTTTAGTCTTTGCTACATTTTTTTGAATAATTTTTATTGCTTCTTTTGATTTATCACAAAGTATTGCTTTTTTTGCTCCTCTACTAATAGCTTCTAGTCCAATTGCTCCACTTCCAGAAAATAAATCTAAAAATACACTATCTTGTATATCATTTTGAATAATATTGAACAAAGATTCTTTTACTCTATCTAATGTAGGTCTTGTATTTTCTCCTTCTAGACTATATAATTTTGTTCCTCTTGCTTTTCCACCTATTATTCTCATTTTTTACCTTTCTTTACTAATACTATTTTATTCTTTTTTCCTTTAAAGTCAATAGTATTAATACAAATGTAACATATATTTAACAGTTCTGTAATAAACTGCAGAAATTGTAATATTTTTCTACTGTTTACAATAAAATGTACGTAAAAAGACTATCTTTTGTTAGATAGTCTTTTGTATTTTAATCTTCTTTATTTATATCTTTTAACAATTCTAATTGTGATATTAAAAGCGATTCCATTTTTGCTTTATATATATCAAATTGTTTTTTTACATCTTCTAACTCTTTTCTCTTTGCAACTATTTCTGTTTCTAATTCTTCGACTTGTTTTTTAGCATTTCCCTTAGCTTCGTTAATAATTTGATCTGCTTGCTGTTTTGCAACATTTTTCACATCTTCAGCTGTACTTTGTGCCATTACTAAGGTACTTTGTAATGTTTCTTCTATTGTTTTATAATGTTCTAAACTTTTATTTAATTCTTCTACTTTTGTTCTTAATTCTGTTACTTCTTTATAATTCTTACTATAATCTTCTGTTAAATCGTCTAAAAAATCATCAACTTCTTCAACACTATATCCGTTCATCATTTGTTTGGAAAATTTCTTGTTTTCTATGTCTAATGGCGTAATCATTTTTATATCATTCCTTTCCCAAAGCATAATATTAGGTTGGAAAATTTAATTTCAAATACAAATAAATTATTGAAATTATAAACATTTTTCAACCTTGTTTCGCCTCATTTATTATTTTTTAATTTATTCCATTATTTTTTAGCCAAGAAACAGAAAGCTTATTTTTCATTTCTTCTCTTGCCATTTCATTTGTTATTTCATAATTTGATGGTGCCACTAAAAATATAGAATTTGATACCTTTTGGATATAACCGTCTAAAGCATAAACTCCACCACTAATAAAATCTACTATTCTTCTAGCAACATCTTTATTGACATATTCTAAATTGACAATAACAGATTTCTTCTCTTTTAAAAAGCTACAAATTTCATCTGATTGTTCAAATGTAGTTGGTTGTGATATTACCATTTTAATAGCATTTGTCTGTGCTTGTGGCATTGATACTACTTTATTTTTTCTATTAAATAATTTTTTATTATCTTCTACTTCCTCTTCTTCATCTTCATAGTCATATACATTCTCTTCATCATACTCTTCTGGCTCAGCTGAATCCATTCCAAAGAAATCCCACACCTTATTAATTAATGCTCCTGCCATAAAAAAACCTCCTAAATACTTTCCTTTGTATCGCTATATTTGTACTAAGTATCTACTTTTTTCGCGATATTGTCAATACTTTTTTAAAATGTAATGAAATTTTAATATTGTTGTAATATAATTGTAATATTATTCAACTTTTTCCAAATCTGGATTTAATAATATTTCATCATAAAGAGATATCTTTTTATATGAATTAATTTCTTCATTAGAAAATCCCATTTCTTTAAGTTCATCTGTTGAATATGGCTCTACAATAGAATAATTTTCTCCTTTTCTCTTTACTTTTACTAATAACTTACTCAAATAACCAGCTCTGCTTCTTACTACATAATCTAAATTATCTTGCTGTACAATAGCTTGATTAGGTACCTTAAGTCCTGAATCACTCCACCATATTAAGTCAAAAGTTATTTTTCTATAATTCAAAAGTTCTTCTATTTCTTTTTCTATTTTTATAATTAATAAGTATTCATCATTTTCTTCTTGTGCTGTATATACTATCTGGCCTGAAATTTCAGCATTGTTTGGTAATCTAACTTTTATTTTATCATCTATTTTTGCTTCTTTTGCCTTTTCACTATTTGAAATTGTAGCAATGTAGCAACTCATATTATCAATTATTTTTCCACACTCATCATTTGTTGCTACAATCTTTCCTGTTTGTAAATTTAAGCTTTCTAAGTATTGTTTACTAAGTGAGGAAAAACATTCTGTGGTTGGCTTTAATGTACTTTCTAAACCGTCAACTTTATAAGATACTATTCCACTAACTGGTGATGTCACATATTCTGCTCCAGAATTTAATTGATTTTCATAATTTTTTCTTTCATTTATTAATTGGTTTAAATATGAACCTTGTGGACTTTTTTCTCCGGCAATAGTTGCTTTTTTTGTAGTTAAAGCATTTATTTCTTTTTTTACTTCAGCTAATTTTGTAGCATCTGTTATTTTGTTTAATTCCTGCACTTTTTCATCAATTTGATTTTCTATCAGCTTAATATCAGATAAATATTCTCCTGTCTCTTGTGCCATTGCACCTTGAATTTTAGTATCTAATTCTGCTATTTTTTCTTTTAATGATTCTTCATTTCTGCTATAATATCTAAATACTGCTTCATTTTTAGCTACTTTTTCTCCTTCTGTTTTTATCTGTTCCATTCCGTTTTTATAATTCTCGCCTTGTATTACCTGTTCATCTCTTATCAAATATCCAACATCTGTTTCTTCTAGATAAAGTTTTCCTTCTTCTAATGTAAATATATCTGTTGGTTGCTTTATCAGTAAATAAATAGTATAAACTAGATAAACTACTACTGCCAATAAAACTACATATATAATTACTTTCTTATTTTTTAACATAGATAAACCAATTTTTTGCTTCATATTTTCTTTTTTTGGTTCAACTACATCTTTTGTTTCTTTTTCTTTCAATTTATTCCCTCCAAAATAATCTTTATATTATTTTGTATATCATCTTGTCCGTTTAGCCATATTGTTTGCTTATTTTTTCTAAACCATGTCATTTGTCTTTTAGCATATCTTCTAGTTTCTAACTTAATCTTTTCTATCATCTCTTCTTTTGTAAGTTTTCCTTGCAAATATTGTACAACTTCTTTATATCCCAATCCTTGCATAGCTGTCGGAAATTCATTATATTTTTCCAAAATTTTTTCAACTTCTTGAATCAATCCTCTTTGTATCATAATGTCTACCCTTTGATTTATTCTCTGATATAAAATTTCTCTGTCCCAATTTAAGGCATATACTTTATAGTCATACTCTATTTCTTTTTTTCGAGATTCGATTTCTTGTTCAGTTTTATTTTTCCCTGTTGCATGATATATTTCCAAAATTCTTAATATTCTTTTTTTATCATTCTCACTTATTTTTTCTACTGCTTGTGGATCAATTTCTTTAGCTTTTTCATATAGTTTTTTTAATCCTTCCGTTTCTACTTGTTTTTCTAATGATTTTCTATATTCTTCATCAAATTCAATATTAGGATATTCTATTTCGTAAATCAAGCTATCTATATATAAGCCTGTCCCTCCGAACAATAATAGGAAGTTTTCCTTTACTTAAAACTTCTTTTATTGTCTTTTTTGCATCTTTTTTATAATCAGCCACACTGTATCTTTCATTAGGAAAAACAATGTCTAAAAGGTAGTGCTTAATTCCTTGCATTTCCTCTTCTGTTGGTTTTGCTGTTCCAATATCCATATCTTTATAGATTTGCATAGAATCAGAAGATATAATTTCTCCATTAGTTTGTTTAGCCAGTTCTATTGATAATGCTGTCTTTCCAGATGCTGTTGGTCCACATATAACAACTACTTTGTCTTTGTACATTTATATCACATTCCTTTATTAATGTTTTTTCTATACCACTGTAACAGTTCATAGTCTATGGAACAAGCCGAGGAGCTAACTCAAAAAGTTATACTCCATTCGACTTCTGATAAGTTACTCCGAAATAAGAAATTATCCTCTCTTCCTTTGACTTCTGAACTATTTACTCATTTTAAGCTATTATATATTTCTAATATTCCTAGTTGAGTATCTTTTAAATATCCGCTTTCTAAAATCAAACACAATATAAATACAATTAATAGTAATATCATTTTCTTTGTGAACTTCTCTTTTTCAATTTCTTTTTCGCGTATTCTATCCAATTGTTTTGCTATATATGGCATTACTATAAGACCATTTAAAGCTGTAAAAACTAACAATAATGTATTTCGAACTGTACCTTCTATTTGCTCTTCAGGATAACTAACATCTGCCTTTGATATGCTATATACAATATTGGTAATTATAAAAATTATAATCATTCCAATTATAATATAAATTATTTTTTTACTTTTTTCAATCCTACCAAGATTATGCCAACACCAAGTAACCAGTATAGCATATATCACAATTGCTATAATAACAATAATAGTCATAATTTAAAATTCCTTTACTTTAATATTTTCACTTTCATTGAATAAATGTTTCCTACGAATATTGAAACCAATTATAAAATTTGTTATTTTCTTGCAAATTTTCTTTCTATATCATATTTGCTCATCTTTATAACTGTTGGCCTTCCATGTGGACAAGTAAATGGGTTTGGTAATTTTAACAGTTTGTCCATTAGACTCTCTACCTCTTGAGATGTTAATGCCATATTTGCTTTTACTGCTGCCTTACAAGCAACTGTCGCAATAAATTTTTCTTCTTTTTCTTGTTTAGCAGTTCTAGCAACAGTATTAATCTCATCCAATGTCTCTAAAAATAGTTCCTTTGTATCTAAATCTATACAAACTGTTGGTACACCTGTCAATTTTATAGTATTTTCACCAAATTCTTCTAATGAAAAACCTGCTTGTTCAAACATTTCCATATTTTCTTTTGCTATATCCATTTCTTTATGTGTCAAAGTTATTATATCAGGTAAAAGTAGCATTTGTGAATCTTTGTTTTTCTGACTATAATAGTTTTGTTTTACCTTTTCATACATAATCCTTTCATGTGCTGCATGTTGGTCTAAGATATACATTTCATCATTCATTTCTAAAATAATATATGTTTTAAATACAATTCCTATAAATTTATAAACTGGTTTTTGATATTCCTCAACATTTTCAAACATAGATACATTATCTTTTATAATATCTACTGCTGTATTGTCTTGGTCTTTTTTAGGTTCTTCTTTATCCTCTACTGGCAAAGTTCCAAACAATTTCTTGTACATTTCATTAAAATCTTCTGTTACAACTTGTGGTGTATCTTGCAATTTTTCCATTTTTTGTTTTACTTGTTTAAATTCATTGTCAATCTCAGGATTTTTTAAATTTTCTATTGCTTCACTTGTTTTTTCAATAATTTCATTTTGTTGTTTATTCTGTTCTATATTTTCATTTATCTGCTTGTCCTCTAGTTGTTCATCACTTATATTTGCCATATCTGTATTTTCTAATTTATTAAATTCTGCTGTTGTCTTTTCTTCTAAATTCTCTTTTTTTGATTTTAGATTATATACCTCTGAATTTTCCTTTAGTCCTTCAATATTTGAATCACTTTTTAACTGAACCTCTTTTTCTAATTTTTCTTTCATCTGTCTTAGTTGTATTAACACATCTGCTGTATTTATAGGCTCTCCTACACTACTTTTTATATCTTTTTCTTCATCTTTTTCTTGTTCTTTTTCAGAAATATTTTCTACTAATTTTTCTTTTTGTTTACTTTCGTATATATCTTCCAATATATTATTTGTCTTTATTTTGCTTTCTTGCTCTGTATAATCTTCTATCTGTTTCTCGGCATTCTTTCTAAAAGAAAACAAACCTCCTGTATTTTCTTTTTTATTTTCTCTTATATTTTTTAATCGTTCTTCAAACGTCAAATTCCTATTTGTACCAAACACTGGATTATCAATTTCGGGTTTCTTCTCTGTATTTGCAACTAATTCAGACTTCAATAAAGTATCTTTTATTGCATGATATATAGCCTGGAAAACTTTGTTTTCTTCTTCGAATCTAACCTCTAATTTTGCTGGATGAACATTTACATCCACTTTTGCCGGATTCATTTCAATATTTAATATAGCAAATCCAAATTTTCCAATTGGAATTAAGCCTTTATACGCTTGTTCTGTCGCAGATGTCAATATTTTATCTTTAATATACCTTTTATTAACAAAAAATAATTGATTTGAACGATTTGACCTTGCAATTTCTGGTTTTCCAATAACTCCAATTATATTCAAGTCTTCATATTTATAATTGACTTCCATAATCCCATTTGCTATATCTTTTCCATATATACTATATATAACATTTTTTAGTTCTCCGTCACCATTTGTTTGAATCACTGTTTTACCTGTGTTTATCAACTTAAATGCTATGTTAGGATTTACTAAAGCTATTCTTGTTATAACATCTTCTATATATCCAGATTCTGTATAATCTTTCTTCAAAAATTTATATCTAACTGGTGTATTAAAAAATAAGTTTTTAACAGTGATTGTAGTTCCTGCTGGTGCTGCTGTTTCTTCTTTTTCTAAAATATCTCCAGCTTCTACTACTACTCTATAACCAATATCTTGTTCTTGAGTCTTTGATATCATCTCAACATTTGCTATTGCTGCAATACTTGCTAAAGCTTCTCCTCTAAACCCCATAGAAGTTACTGTGTTTAGGTCGTCTGCACTTCTAATCTTGCTTGTTGCATGTCTTTCAAATGCAATTTCTAAATCATCTTGTGCTATTCCTTTTCCATTATCTGAAACTTTTATGTAAGATATTCCTCCGTTTTTTATTTCTACGGTTATATTCGTTGCCCCAGCATCAATTGAGTTTTCTACCATTTCTTTTATTACTGAAGCTGGTCTTTCTATAACTTCTCCAGCTGCTATTTTATTTATTGTTAGTTCATCTAATAATACTATATTTCCCATTGATTTCCCCCACTTTATTTTTTGAGTTTTGAACTTTGGGGACAGTCCCCAAAGTTCAAGTTCAGCGACTGTCCCCAAAGTTCAAAGTTCGTTTATTAAAACTCTATTTCTATTTTTCCTTCTATTTCAATTTTCTCATATTTTATTCCACACATATCAAACAATTTTCTCGATGCAATATTATTTTCAGAATTAAAATACTTGTCAGACAAATATATAACTTCTTTAATTCCTGATTGTATAATAATTTTAGCACATTCATTGCAAGGAAACAAGTCTACATATATTTTTGCATCTTCCAAATCCTTTTTACTTCCTCTATAATTTAATATCGCATTCATTTCAGCATGACAAACATAAGGATATTTAGTATTCAAATTTTCTCCTTCTCTATCCCAAGGAAACTCATCATCATTATATCCGATTAGGAGTACCATTATATCCAACAGAAAGAATTCTATTGTCTTTACTTACTATGCAAGCACCTACTTGTGTAGAAGGATCTTTACTTCTCATTGCAGATAATTTTGCTATTGCCATAAAATATTCATCCCATTTTAAATAATCTTTTCTTTTTTTACTCAATTCCAACAACTCCTCTATCGAATATATTATTCTACACTCTTTAAGCTTCCTATCATATCAATTTTCTTTAAAGCAAAATACGTAACAATATTTACAATTATTGAAAATACTAAAGTAATTGCAGCTGCATATACATAACTGATAGGATGGATTATTTTTTCAAATCTCAGCATATTAATTTCACAAGTTCCTAAAATATAAAAATTAAGAAAATATCCAACAACTAATCCAAAAACTATACCTATTAAAGTTAATAAAATTGTCTCTCTTGTAACATAGTCATATACTTCTTTATCATAAAAACCTAAAACTTTTATTGTAGCTAATTCTCTTATTCTTTCACTTATATTAATATTTGATAAATTATATAATACCACAAAAGCAAGTAGCCCTGCTGATATAATTAGAATTGCAACAACATAATTAAGAGAATTTAATGTATCATCTAAAGTTTTCATTGTTGTTTTAGTCAATGTAACTGTTGATACTTCATTTCGTGCAACTGCCTCTTGCATAAATTTTTCTTCTTGTTCCTCTGTTAAATCATTGTCTTGTATCAGTAATACATTTGTGTGATATTCATCTCCATAAATTTGCTGATAAAGTTCTTTTGACATATACACATAATGGCTAATATAATTTTCTGTTATTCCTACAATTTTTATTTCTTTTTCTATATCATCTGAAGTTGTTACTTTTATTACATCTCCTACTTTTGCATTAATCAATTCTGCTAATTTATCAGTAATAATAATACCTTCTTCTGATAATTCGAATTTTTCTTTAGTTTTTACATCTCTCAATTTAATCATCTTATCAATTTCTACTTTATCTTTAGGTATAACTATTTGAACAGTCTCACTGTTGTTTTCTTTTCCGAGCTGTACCAGCTTCCATATAAGTTTCTAATACATCTTTTACTTCGCCCTTTTGCCTTAATTCTGTAATATATTTATCACTCTGCTCTTGACTAAGTGATGTTTTTAAACTTACTTGCATGTCATAATCAAATATATCCTCATATTGATTTGGTAATATAGATGATATAGAATCTTTAAGTCCAAATCCAGCAAGTATTAATGACGTACATCCCATAATTCCAATTATCGTCATTAGAAATCTTTTTTTATATCTAAATATATTTCTCACTGTAACTTTGTGTGAAAATTTCAATCTTTTCCATATAAAGTTAATTCTTTCTAGTAAAACTCTTTTTCCATATTTAGGAGCTTTAGGTCTTAATAAATTTGCTGGCGATTCTCTTACTTCTTTTAAGATTGTATATAAAGTTGCTCCAACTATACAAACATATATCAATCCTAAACCTATTGAAGAATATTGATGATTAAATGAAACTATAAATTCTGGCAATGTATACATCATTTCATACATATCCCATATAATTCTTGGTAACAACTGAAATCCAATATTCATTCCTATAAGTCCACCAATTATACAAGCCAAACTTGAATAAATTATATATTTTAACATGATATGAAATTTATTATATCCTAATGCTTTTAATGTTCCAATTTCTTGTCTTTCTTCTTCAACCATCCTTGTCATGGATGTCAATGATACTAATGCCGCTATTGCAAAAAATACAATTGGAAACACAATGCTTATATTCTCTATACTTTTTGTGTCTTGAATGTAACTACTATATCCAACATTTTGTTGTCTGTCTAATATGTACCATTTAGCCTTTTCTATTTCAGATACTTTTTCCTTTGCATCTATTAATTTTCCTTCTGCCTCTTGAATTTTAGTGTTAAATTCTTCTCTACTTCTTTGTAATTCTGCTTCCGCATTCTCTATTTCTTTTCTTGAACTTTCAAGCTCTTTTTTTGCACTTGCAATCTGAGAGTTTGTGCTATTCTTTGTTTGTTGCAATGTTTTTTCCTGTTTTTCTATTTCCGCTTTTGCATTATTTATCTGAGTTTCAGCATTTTGCAATTCTGCTCTTCCACTTGTTACCTGAGTTTCAATTTGTGTTATTCCCGCTTGAACTGATTGTTTATTAGTTTCATATTCTTGCTTTGATACTTGCAATCCTGCTATTTCTTGATTAATTTTTCCTTTTTCTTCTTCTGTTTCCGCTGTTTGTAGTTCATTTTGTTTTTCTTCTATATTTTTGTTTATCATTTCTATAGCTGAATTTATATTATTCAATGTATTCTGTAACTCTGTTTTCTGAGTCTCTGCTTGGCTAAATCCTGCTTCGGCCTCTTGTTTTTTTGTATTTAAATCTGCCGTATTTTTTTCTATTTCAGCTTTTGCATCACTGATTTGTTTTTCTGCAGATGCAAATTCATTTTTTGCTTTTGTTTCATTACTACTTATTTCAGCCTCTGCTTTTTCTATTTGAGCTTTACCGTCATTTATTTTCTTTTCCGCATCTTGAATTTGCTTTTCTCCATTTTGCTTTTCTGTATTGAATTCATCTTCTGCCTTAGCAATTTCTGCATTTGCTTCATCTATCAGTTCTTGATATCTTGCATTTTCTCTTTCTACTTTTATTGCCTCAATCTTGTCTTTAGTCTCTTCAACATAATCTTCATATTTTGTACTAGCTGTTTGATACTCATTACTATCTTTTAATCTAATATAAATCTCTGTGTATACATCTGAATTTACATTCTCTCTGTTGACATATATGTAATAATTTATCACTCCTGTACCAAGTTTTGTACTTCCTCTTTCTCTTGAAATGTATAACGGACTTTCTACAATTCCTACAATTTTTAAATTTTTGTTTTTTAAATATTCTGTTTCTTCATCTTCCGTCTTTTCTGGTTCAATCTCAATATAATCGCCAATATTTTTATTTGTAGCCTTCAAAAAACCTTTTTCCACTACACATTCACCTATATTTGTTGGCATGTTTCCTTCTATCAAAACTGGCTTATTAACATCATCTACACATAAAATTTTTGAAACAATTTCCTTTTCAGCTGTTTTTATCAAACCGTCTTTGCTATATGTACCATATACATTTTCTACATTTTCAATATTTGCTAAAGCTTGTATATCATCATCTGTCAATCCTAATGTTGACATTACTTCTATATCATATACATTTTGTGATTTATAATAAGAATCTATTGAATCAACCATGTCTGGTGAAGAAGCTCTCAATCCAGCGAAAAAGCCTACTCCTAATAAAGCCATTAATAAAATGGATATAAACCTCTTATATGATTTCTTTATTTCTTTAAAACAATCTTTTAATAATGCTTTTTTTACTTTCAACTTTCTCACCTCCAGTTTTATACTATTGTGCCATTAGGGACGTGTTTTTTTGGCACAAATAAACTGAATTATAATTTTAGTAATTAATTTGTTAATGTTAAACTAAGTTATAATAATTATCATAATCAATTTGTGCCAAAAAAACACGTCCCTAATGGCACAAATTTTAGTTGCAACTATTACCATTCTATAGTTTCCACTGAAACAGGATTTTCATTTATCTCAATCTTTTCTGCTGTTCCATTTTTAAATCTTATTATTTTATCTGCCATAGGTGCTATTGCCGCATTATGTGTTATGATTATAACTGTCATATTCTCTTTTCTAGCTGTATCTTGTAACAACTTCAATATTTGTTTTCCAGTTTTATAGTCTAAAGCTCCTGTTGGTTCATCACATAACAATAATTTAGGATTTTTAGCTATTGCCCTTGCTATAGCAACTCTTTGTTGTTCTCCTCCTGATAATTGAGACGGAAAGTTCTTTTTTCTATCTTTTAATCCAACTTTTTCCATAACTTCATCAGGACTTAGTGAATCTTTACAAATTTGTGTTGCCAATTCAACATTTTCAATCGCTGTTAAATTTTGCACCAAATTATAAAATTGAAATACAAATCCTATATCTTCTCTTCTATATTTTATTAGCTCTTTATTTTTTAATTTTTCTACATTTTTTCCGTCTACAATTACTTCTCCTGATGTTACTGTATCCATCCCTCCTAGTATATTAAGTGCTGTCGTTTTTCCCGCTCCTGACGGTCCAACTACAACTACTAGTTCACCTTTTTCTATTGAAAAATTTGTATTATCTAACGCTTTTATTTTTATTTCTCCCATTTTATATTCTTTACATACATTTTTAAATTCTATATATGACATTTTTTTCACCTCTCTTGAACTTCATGAATTTTGGAAATATTCTTGAATTTTGTATGAAGCTTCGTGACGTTTCTTAATGTGCAAACTCTTTTTAATTATTATATCATATCATATATAAAAGGTGAAGAAATTTATTCCATTTCATTTGTGAATTTTTTGTGTCGTTCACACAATATATTCTATGTTACTATTTGAAAAATATTTGTGCATTTGTTCTCTAAGAAATCTCTCTCCATCCCTTCTCAAATCATTTTTATACATATACTTTCCTTTTCCTCTTCCTGTCATCTTTTCTTTATCATATATATTAATAGCATTTGGAAAAGCTTCTTCATTAATTTTAGTATGAACAAAACTATATGTCATAAAAATTATTTCAAAAAAGACTTCTTTCTTTACTTTTAGTGACAGCTTACTATCTAATTCCATAATTAATTCTTTATATAATTGTTTCCAATTATCTACCATAATTACTGGAGCTATCAATATTCCAACTTTATACCCCGCTTCACACAATTTATTAATTGCTTCTATTCTCTCATCTAATCTGGAAGTTCCAAATTCCACTCTATTTATGATTTCCTTTGGATTCACACTCACTCTTATTATTACTTTTCCTCTATGATTAATACCTAATATACTATCCACCATTGAAAATTTTGTTGGCAAAGTTAAAAAGCCTTTCTTAGTGTCTCTGAAATTTTCAATAGTCCATACAAGATTATTTGTTATTTCATTTTCCAATATTAAATCACTATTACTTCCAATTTCAAATGTCAATTCTTTCTCAGAACTTTCGGCAGTTTTTATTATTTTTTCTAACATTTTTTCTCTATTTACAAATAATCTTAAATATGCACATTTATTATAATTACATACTAAATAGCAATACATACAAGCAGCAGTACAACCTGAAGAAGTATATGGTACCAAAAAATCTGATGTTTTATGATTTGGTACAAATTTATGTGTTTTTCTTATTCCTATAATTAAATTTCTTTTCATATCCATAAATTCTTTATTTGACTTTTTTCTCATTTCTTCTATGTTGTTATGATTTTCAATTTCTATTTTAGGAATATCTGCATATTTTTCCATTAATTCTTTTCCTAATTGATAATTCATAATGTCTTTTTCGTAATATATATTTTTGGGTTTAAACATATCTTTTTCCTCCTACTAAAGATTAGTTTAACCCTAAAATATATTTTAATTCAAAAAACTGAACTTTGGGGACAGTGTACTGAACCCAAAGTTCACAAAATTTTATCTTTTTTCATAAATTACAAAATCGTACTTTGCCTTTTCATCTGTATTACCCTGCTTTCTGCTTACTTCTTTCCACACATCTAAATCAATTTTTGGAAAAAATGCATCTCCTTCGAATTCTTTATCTATTTCTGTTACATACATCTTATTTACATATTGCATTAGTAGATTATATATCATAGCTCCACCAATCACAAAGTTTTCTTCGTCATTTTCTATATATTCTTGTATCTGTAACATTGAATGTACTATTTCTACATTTTCATTATCCACCTTAAAATCTGGATTATTAGTAAATACAACATGTTTCCTATCTGGCAATATTTTTCCTAATGATTCAAATGTTTTTCTTCCCATTATTATAACATGTCCTGTTGTTAGTTCTTTAAATTTTTTTAAGTCTTCTGGCAAGTGCCATAAAAGTTTATTTTCTTTTCCTATTACATTGTTTTTTGCTTTTGCAACTATTATACTTAACATTTCTGATTCTCCTTTATGAATTTTATTTTTCTATGGTGGAAATCCCCCATAGAAGTTTAGATTATGATTATAATATTAAATTGCAACAGGTATTTTTCCTATTTTTATATCTTTATTATAATCATATCCTTGGATTTCAAAATCTTCTACCTTAAATTCGTAAAAGTCTTTTGTTGGATTATTAATGACAAGCTTTGGAGTAACATCCATAGCTTCTGCTTCTAACATTTTTTCTACAAGTGGGATATGTCTGTCGTAAATATGGCAATCACCAATATTATGAGTCAGGGTTCCCACTTCAAGTCCTGAAACCTGTGCAAACATATATTGCAATGCTGCATATTGCATAACATTCCAACCGTTTGCTGTTAACATGTCTTGTGAACGTTGATTTAGTATAAGATGTAATTTTCCTCCTTTCACAAGCCACTGAGTTCCATAAGCACATGGTTCTAAATTCATATCTTTTAATTCTTTATGGTTAAAAAGATTAGTCATAATTCTCCTGCTTGATAAATCATTTTTTAATAAGTATAAAACATAGTCTACTTGATCCATAATTTCAATTCCATTTTTTGTTTTAAACTCATATTTTTCAGCCAATTGATAACCATAAGCTTTTCCAATAGTTCCATCTTTTCCTGCCCATTGATCCCATATATGTGAATTTAACTCGCTTACCTTGTTTGACTTCTTTTGCCATATCCACAATATTTCGTCAATTGCATTTTTTACAGTTTTACTATTATTCCTCAATGTTATCATTGGAAACTCTTTGCCAACATCATACTTGTTTTGTACTCCTACAATAGAGTAATAATTTGCTTCAGTTCCGTCTTCCCACCTTGTTCGAACATTGGTACCTTCTGATGAATATCCATGTTCAATAATTTCTTTGCAAGTGTTAATAAAATGTCTGTCAGCTTGTGTCATTATTTTCCCTCCTTTAATTTTGCTCTACAAAAATTACACGCTCATTATAACACATAAATTTTATTTTTTCTACTATTTTTATGTTTAAAAATCTCACTTGAACAGTTCAGAAGTCAATAAAGCAAAAGTGCTTTCTTTCACACTCTTCTCGGCTTGCTCCATTATCCCACGGCATATTCGAAGCTTACTCAAGAAAGCACTTTTGCTTCATTGACTTCTGAATTGTTACCACTTAGGAACATACTCTTCTTCATGTTCACCTAGTTCCTGTATATAACCATTTTCAATACCTAATGCTTCTACATAATCCTCAATCTCTTTCCATTCTTCTTTATTTAGTTTCCTATTTATTTCAGTAATCTCTTTTGCCTTATATGTAGGAAAATATTGTGCCATAACGCTAACATATACATCTGGCAAATTCTCATGTACCCATGTTAAAACTTTTTTACTATCCTCAATATTGTTAGGTAATACCAAGTGTCTAACAATCATTCCTTTTTGCATGACCCCTTTTTCGTTAAAAATTGTTTTACCTACTTGCTTATACATTTCTTTAATTGTCTGTGTTGCTATTGCAAAATAATTATCAATTTTAGAATATTTTTTAGCTAAACTATCATCTGCATACTTTAAATCAGGTAAATAAATGTCAACTATTCCATTTAATGCTTTAATTGTTTCCACATTTTCATAACTATTTGTGTTATACACTATTGGTATATTTAGTCCACCTGATTTTGCAATTTTAACAGCTTCAATTATTTGTGGCACATAACTTGTAGGTGTAACAAGATTAATATTTTCTACATTTCTATCTTGTTGCTCTAAAAAAATCTCTGCTAATCTTCCTACAGAAATTTCTTTTCCTTTCCCTAACTGACTAATTTCATAATTCTGACAATAAACACAATTAAGATTGCAATTTGAAAAAAATACCGTTCCTGAACCGTTTTCTCCACTTATTGCTGGTTCTTCAAAATCATGCACTGAATATAATGCTATTTTTACAGTATCTTTTGCTTTACACCTTCCTATTTTCCCCTTTGTTCTATCTATATTACAATTATGCGGACATAAAGCACAATTTTTTAAAATATTTTTTTCCATATATACTATCTCATTTCTTCTTATATTTCTTTCTTATTTATCTTTTTATTTTTGTGCCAAACGAACACGTCCCCAATGGCAATATCCAATGGCACATTATACATTTTCTACTTTTTTAACTACTAAATTCTCGTTTTCCTTTTTTAGTGTAACTTTCTTTTTATTAAATCTATCTATATTATCTTTTACTATCTGTGTTCTATTTGTTTCATTCTCATCTATTGAAGTTATATGTATTTCCTCTTCATTTGTATTTTCTATTACCACTTGTTCTTCATTTTTAGAATAATCTTCTATATACTCAACTATTTCTACTTCATAGCCGTCTTTCATTTTTTGAATTTTATTTAATAAAAAATTATCGTCTTTTTCATCTAATATTATTCCATTAGTATAATACTTGTCCTCTTCTTGGTCATACATAAAATATTCATTTCCTTCTTTAGGCATCTCCTTTTTTAGTTCTTCTCCGAATATTTCTTTTGCTTTACTTGAGATTTGTTCGTATTTTATTTCATCATATTCGTCTATATTTTTTTCTACTACTTTCCATATCCATAATTCACTTGCTTGATTTATGTCCTCAAAACATGGTAATGCTTCTTGAGTTACTTCTTTCCACATATATATTTTTTCGATATAGTCTTCGATTTTATTTATTTCATCTATTGTTACATTTTGATTATTTCTCTTATTGTTTGTGTATATATACATTCCTATAAATATAATTATTAATAATACTATAATAATAAGTAATTTTTTCATTAATAATTTTTTCCTTCCGTTTTTTATTTCTCCACTATTATATATCATTTTTCGTATTATCGCAAACAGGATGTTCTTGCTATAATTTCAAAAAAGATAACAGATTAGAGATCAATGGTGAGAAGCATTAATCTCTAATCTGTTACTAAAGAAGCCCTGCTATAAGCAGAGCTTCTTTAGTTATTTCACATCTTTTTTTCTTCGAAAAAATCCTTTCTTTTTTGGTTTTTTCGGCTTTTTCGGTGATTTTACAAAGTCTGGAAAAGGCATACACCTTTTGCCATGTTAATAGCATAAATTTCAGACAAGAACTTTAACATATATCCCAGGTTTTCATGTTCTTGCAAAAGATTACTATTCCGCTCCCTTTCATCTTGAGACATAAAATTCCATTTTTCTGCAATTTCATTTGCCTTTCTTGCTAATTTCTTTGCTTCCTCTTCCAGTTCTTCATCCCTCAAATCTTTGTACTGTTCATAATCAATTATGAAGTCCAATTTTTTGAAGAATTTCACTTCGTCTTTTTCGTCAAATCTTACAAAATCAAACCGATTTGAATCATCTACAATAGTTACATCAGTAAATACTTTCGTATAGATAGTTGCTGGTATAGGCATGTCACTTTGAGTCAATTGCATAATATCCTGCATTTGAACATATACTGTTTCCTTACCATTTTCTGTGTGAAATAATTTCATCTTTTTCCTCCTAACAATTGTTTTTTGAGAATTTACTACTTGCTATTTTTATTATAGTTCACATAAATACGAATAATAATAAATATATCATACTATATATTTACATAATTTTCAAGTTTTTTATATCTATTTTTCTAACTTTATATTTTTCGTTGCTACTTTTTCTATAAAGATTTCATCATGTTCTACAAAAATTAGAGTAGGTTTATATTTTAAAATCACATCTTCAATTTGCTCTCTAGTTAATATATCAATATAATTCAAAGGCTCATCCCAAATATAGATGTTAGCTTGTTCTGATATGCTTTTTGCAATCAAAACTTTTTTCTTTTGACCTTCACTCATATCTTGTATATTTGCGTCAAAATCTGATTGTGATAATCCCATTTTTACCAACATTGCTTTGAAAATACTTTCATCAATTTCATTGTTATATGCAAAATCTTTTAAAGTTCCTTTTAAATATTCCGTACTTTGAGAAACATAAGATATCTTTATATTATTTGCAATACTTATTTCTCCATCGTATTGTATATTTTGACCTAAAATAAGTTTTAAAACACTTGATTTACCAATACCATTTTTTCCTACAATTGCAATTCTATCTCCATTATTTACTTCAAAAGAAATAGGCTTAAATATTGATTTATTATTATACTTTATTTGCAAATTATTTACTACGATTAATGGTGTTTTATTACTTATTAATGGAATAATTTTTAGTGTGTCATTTCTATCTAAATTTCTTAATAAATTCGTCTTTTCATCTATTGCTTTTTGTATTCTTTGTTCCATAACTTTTGATTTTTTCATCATTTTAGCTGATTTATGGCCCAAATACCCCCTATCTATTGTTTTTTCCGAATTGTTTGTTTTATATTTTGACTTTTCAACTTCATTAGACCATTTTGCAGTATTTCGTGATGCAATTTCTAATTTATTTATATCTTTACTTAATTTTTCGTTTTGTACTATTTCAAAATTATCTTGTCTTTCTTTATTTACTTTCCAAGATGAAAAGTTTCCTTTTTGTATTTCAATATTAGTATTATTTATAGAAATTATATGATCTACAATTTTGTCTAAAAAATTTCTATCATGAGAAACTACTATAAATCCTTTTTTTCTTTCTAAATAGTTGATTAGATTGTTCCTTGTTTCTATATCTAAATGATTTGTTGGTTCATCTATAAGTAAAAAATTATTGCCTTTTAAGAATAAACTTATTAAAAGTACTTTTACTTGTTCACCACCACTTAATAAATCAAATTTTCTATAAAGAATTTCTGCATCCGTATTTAGTAAGTTTAATTCTTTTATAATTTCCCAATCTTGAATATTTGGAGCTATATCGTTTACAATTTCTATTGCTAACTTTTCCTTATCTTTAACTTCAAATGGAAAATAATCGACATCAACACTTTTTGATATTATTCCTTTATATTCATATTTTCCCTGTAATAAATTTAGAAATGTTGTTTTACCTTTTCCATTTCTACCTATTAATCCTAATTTCCAATCTGTATCTATATTAAATGTTACATTTTCAAATATGTTTTTATAGCTTCCTTCATATCCAAATGTTAAATTATTTATACTTATTAATGACATTATTTCTCCTATCTAAACTAAATTTGTAATTCGTACTATTCTTTATATTTTTTGCTATTCATATATAATATACTGAATATTACTGTAAATAACATTGGTATTACTGAATAGCCAACATTAACTTCTACAAATGAATAAGAAATTTATTTTTCTAATCTCATATATAATACTGGATATGGATTTCCTTGGTCATCAATTTCGTTCCTTTGATAAACTTTAAAACCCATATACTCATGAAATCCTCTTGCTTGTGGATTTTGTTCATTAACTGCTAATTCATTAACATTGTAATTTTCTATTTCATAATCAATTAATTTATTGAAGTATATCATATTTTATATAAATTGCAACAAAATTTATATAAAAAACTCAGAGAAGTAACAAGCTCCTCTGAGAAATCAATCTGTCTGACCTCAGATACATACAAATTGTCCATTTAATATCAATTAAAAATCTCTACTGCATTACTTTTGCATACTTTTAGAAAATAAAAACCTTGTAAAATATTGATATTTCAATACTTACAAGGTTGTTCGTTTATGGTGCCAACGAAGTAGTTATCTACAACTTTTTTGGCTCTCATAACGATTGATGCAAATATCAATCAATTTATTAAAGTATATTATAATTTTTTATAAATTGCAACAAAATTATAACAGATTTTACAAGAATTCTAGAATTAATTTTAAATCAGACAGAAATTATATTTCAATTTCTGTCTGA
>CALXJX010000013.1 GCA_944388735.1 uncultured Clostridia bacterium | reverse complement strand
CACGGTTATGAGCTTGAGAAACTTCATTGTTAATATTAGTATTAAAAATATCTATAATTTTTTCTAAATCTTCAATAGACTCAAATTCATGGTTATATGCTAGAAGTCTATTAGTTAATTTAGCAAAAGCTTCAACAGTACCTTTAGACTGAGGTCTTCTAGGTCTACAAGGAATTGGCGTAAAAGCCATATCTTTAGCGAATTGTTTAATTTTATCATTAATCCTATCATGTTGATTCATTTTAGAAGCATCAACAATTGTTAGCATATTGTCAAACCATATTTCTTTAGGAATTCCACCAAAAAACATAAAAGCATAAATTAAAGAAGTTATTACAGTATCTTGTTTTCTATCTAAAGTTAATCTACAATATTTCTTTTCAGAAAATGGTAGAGTAACAAGAAATATGTTAAAGCAAAGTAATTCACCATATTTACTAATTAATGTTAAATCTTCTTTCCAATCTACCTGAGCGAGTTTGCCAGGACTTTTAGGAACTCTAATTGAAGCCTTTTTAGGTACTTTTTCTTTGTGATTTTTTACATAATTTTTAACAAGACCATATTTTCCTGAATAATCAGTAGTGTCAAGCAAAAAATGATAAATTGCTGAAGCAGTAATACCAGGAATTTCTAATTTAGAGTCAATGATATTTTTATATGGGTCTAGAATTGAAGAATGTTCTTTTAGAGGAAGAGTTTTACCATCCTCAATATCCTTTTGTAACATATATCTCTTTTTAGCAGTTCTCCAATCACAACCTAATTCTCTAGCTATACCGTGCATAGTTTGGTTTAATCTGCAACCTAATCACCTCCTTTAGCAGATTATCTAATTCATTCCATTGCATTTGTATCTTCACCCCCCTATGATTAACATAAATATATTATATCATGGATTTGAGATACAAAAAATATGTAGGAAAAACGACATTTTTCTTTGCCATTTTCCTACATAAAATTATACCATTTACAGTTTTAATATATATTGATAGAGAAGAAAAGTAGTTGTAACAAAAATGAAACAATTTTGTAAAAATCACTTGTATAAAAAAAATAAGTATGATATAACTATATTATAAAAATAAAGCTAACAAAGAAAGGCGGAATTTTTGTGGAAGAAGAAATGATAAAAGAAACAAAAAAAATATTGGTAGTAGACGACGAGCCACCAATAAGAGACATACTAATGCGAAACCTAGAAAAAGAAGGATATGAAGTCATAGAAGCAGCAGACGGAGTAACAGCAGTAAATATGGCATTAGAAGAAAAGCCAGACTTAATGATACTAGATATAATGTTGCCAAAACTAGACGGACTATCAGTATGTAAAAGAGTAAAAAACTCATTAAACATACCAATATTAATGTTAACAGCAAGAGACGGAGAAATTGACAAAATATTAGGACTAGAATTAGGTGCTGATGACTATATAACAAAACCATTTAGTGTAAGAGAACTAGTTGCAAGAGTAAAAGCAAACCTAAGAAAAGTAGACATTAGTGCTTCAACACAAAGATTAGACGTAGTAGGCGAAGAAAACAAAAAGAAAGAAAATAAAATAGTAGTAAATGATTTAGAATTAGACTTAGATAGATTTGAAGTAAAAGTTAGAGGAGAAATAATAGATTTAACATTAAGAGAATTTGAAGTATTGAAATTTTTAGCAACACAACCAGGACAAGTTGTAACAAGAGAAACATTACTTGAAAAAGTATGGGGATATGAATACTATGGAGATATAAGAACAGTAGATGTAACAGTGAGAAGAATAAGAGAAAAAATAGAAAAAGATACATCAGTTCCAAAAATATTAATAACAAAAAGAGGAGTAGGTTATTATATTGCATCTCCAAAATAATGTGCCGAAAATTCGACTTTAAGGAAGAAAGTTTCTTAAAGTCTTTTTTATACAAATTTAAGGTATAAGTTATTAGAAAATGAACTTTGAAGACTGTCCCCAAAGTTCAAGAAAGGGATTAATTGATATGAAAAGAGAAGAAACAAGAAAAATCATGGTAGGAAATGTACAAATAGGAGGACAAAACAAAGTAGTAATCCAATCTATGTGTAATACAAAAACAAAAGATGTAAAATCAACAGTTGAACAAACTTTAGAATTAGAAAAAGCAGGATGTGAAATTATTAGAGTAGCATGTCTTGACATAGAAGACGCAAAAGCAATCAAAGAAATAAAACAACATATACATATACCAATAGTAGCAGATATACACTTCGATTATAAAATAGCACTAGAAGCAATAAATTCGGGAGTAGATAAAATACGAATTAATCCAGGAAATATTGGAGTAGAAGAAAGAGTAAAAGCAGTAGTTGATAAATGTAAAGAAAAAAACATTCCAATAAGAATAGGAGTAAATGCAGGATCTTTAGAAAAAGATTTGCTAGAAAAATATGGAGGTAGACCTACTGCAAAAGCAATGGTAGAAAGTGCGAAAAGACATACAGATATATTAGACAAATTAGAATTTAAAGATTATGCAATATCATTAAAAGCATCAGATTTAGACTTATGTATTTCAGCATACCAAGAAGCATCTAAAATTTTTGATTGTCCACTTCATTTAGGAATAACAGAAGCAGGAACAGAATTTAGTGGCACAGTAAAATCTAGTATTGGACTAGGGTGGCTATTAAGACAAGGGATAGGAGATACTATAAGAGTATCATTATCAGATGATCCAGTAAAAGAAATAAAAGTAGCAAAAGAAATTTTAAAAGATTGTAACTTATATTCTAAGACGCCAACTTTAATAGCTTGTCCGACTTGTGGAAGAACGCAAATTGATTTAATTCCAATAGCAAAAGAGGTGGAAGAATTTTTACAAGGAATAGAATCAGACATAAAAGTAGCAGTAATGGGATGTGCTGTAAACGGACCAGGAGAAGCAAGAGAAGCAGACATAGGAATAGCAGGAGGCATTAAAGAAGGACTATTATTTAAAAAAGGAGAAATTATTAGAAAAATACCACAAGAAAAAATTGTAAATGAATTGAAAAAAGAAATACTAAAAATGATATAAAATACTAAAGATATAAATAAAAGAAAAAATAAAATAATTAAAAACGAGGACTAAAAATATATATTTAGAAAGTTAAAAAAGTTGAAAGGTAAAATTAAAAATGGAAATATTTGTTGGAAAAACAGCAGGATTCTGTTACGGAGTAGAAAGAGCAGTAAATGGAGCAAAAGAAGAGATAAGAAAAAATAAAGAGCAAATATATTGTTTAGGAGAAATAGTACATAATAAACAAGTAATACAATCTTTAGAAAAAGCAGGAATAAAATTCATTGAACAAATAGAAGAATCAAAAGGAAAAACAATAATAAGAGCACATGGAATATCAAAAAAGATAGAAGAAAAAGCAAAAAAAATAGGAATAAAACTTTTAGATTATACTTGCCCAAATGTTTTAAAAATTCATGAAATGGCAGAAGAATATTCAAAAAATGGTTATTATATATTTCTTCTTGGAAATGCAAATCATCCTGAAAATATAGGGACAATAAGTTATTGTGGAAAAAAATATGATGTTATAGAAAATGAAAATGAAGTATATAGAGCTTTAAAAAATTTTGAAAAATCAAAAATAAAAAAACTATTAATTATATCCCAAACAACATATAGTTTAGAAAAATTTTATATCATTGAAGAAATTATAAAAAATGAATTGCCTAAAAATATACAAATAGAGATAAGAAATACAATTTGTAAAGCCACAGAATTAAGACAAAAAGAAACTCAAGAATTATCTAAGAAAGTGGATTATATGATAATAATTGGAGGAAAAAATAGTTCAAATACTAAAAAGTTATATGAAATTGCAAAACAAAATTGTGATAATACTATTTGTGTGGAAACAAGTGAAGAAATAAATTTAGAAGAACTCGAAGAAAACTTTAAGATTGGAATTATGGCAGGAGCTTCTACACCTAAAGAAAGTATAGAAGAAGTAGTGGACAAATTGTGCCATTGGGGACGTGTTTTTTTGGCACACGATAAAAAACTATCTACAGAAACAAGCTAATAAATATGAAAATATGGTAATGAGGATGTAATAATTAGAAAACTTATTACCATATTTTTTTAAAATTAGTTATTATGTGCCAAAAAAACACGTCCCCAATGGCACAATTGTCATATAATGTCGAACTTTGCGATGAAAAGTTAAGAAACATAAAAAAATATATTGACATTTTATACTAAGGCAAGTATACTCTGAATAAATTATATAATTTAATTCAAATAAAATTATTTCAAAATGTTATTCTATTTATTTGGATAATTTGATTTTAAAGTTATAACTTTCATTCATATTTTAGTTTAAAACTCTATCTAAATCTGAAATTCAAAATAAAAAGGAAGGAGGCTTATAAAATTTTAGTGCACTAAAATTAATATAATAAATAATAATATGAATAGGAAATTTGTATCAAGAAGTAACTATGTACTAAGGAAAGTTTTAAATTCAAAAGAAAATTTAGATATAATTCAAGATTTTATAGAATCAATTTTAAATATAAAGATAGAAAAAATTAATTTAAATCCATATCTAAAAAGTAAAGAAAAATATTTGCCAAAAGAGGAAAACTTTGGAATTGTAGATGTGAGAATAACAACTGAAAGTAACAAAGAGTTAAATATTGGTATACAAATAATAGACGGATATTATATACAAAATAAATTATTGCTATATTATGCACAAATTCATACAAATCAATTAGAACATGATGATAATAGAACAATTGCAGATACTATAACAATAAATATCTTAGATTTTTCATATTTACCATCAAATGATTATCATAAAATAATAGAATTGAAAGAAAATGATGGAGAAGAGAAAATAAAATTACACATTTTAGAATTACCTAAATTTAGAAAAAGAAATGAAAAAAATATGAATAAAGAAGAATTATGGATCAATTATTTAGTGGGAAATGGAATTACAAGAGAAGATAGTGAAGCAGATAAGATAAGGAAATTAGACAGATTATTAGATAAGTTTTGGAATGAAGAGAAAATGGAGTAATCTAATAATCTTTAAAAAGTTTAGTAAAAATAAAAAGGACACAAAAATAAGACTCTACAAAAATATAGAGTCTTAACCAACATTAATATAAATATTACTGAGCATCAGTAAGTGTTTGTTTTAATGTTACTTTAACTACTGTACCTTCAGGAACAGATTCACCTTTAACAGGATCTTGACTAACAACAGTACCTGAACCTTCAATACTAATATTTAGGTTATTCGTTGATAAAGTATTTCTGGCTTGTGAAGCATTTAAACCATTCAAGTCTGGTACGGTAACAGAAGTTGCTATAGTATTTCCTTCTGCATATAACATTATAACTGAATTTTTTACAAGTGATACACCTGGTTTTGGTGTTTGATCTCCTACTAATGTTGAATTTTCATCACCTTCAAATGAAATTTTGGTTTTGAAACCTGCATTTTCTAAGATTTTCTTTGCTTCTGTTATTGTTTTATTTCTTATGTCAGGAACAGTAGCCAAGTTTTCAGAAGAAGTGCTTGTACTTGTAGTTTCATCTGAAGGAATACCTAGATAAGGTAAAATTTTAGATAACATTTGAGATACAACAGGACCTGCAACTTGACCACCTTGGTGATTACTTGTTGGAGGATCAAATAATGTAAGCAGTATGCAAACTTGAGTATCTTCTATTGGTGATACTGCAACAAATGAAGCTACATATCCTTGATCTTCTTTTCCTTCAGGAGGTTCAGAAGTTCCACTTTTTCCACCTATTGAATATCCTGTTACTGCTGCATTTTTACCTGTACCTTTTGTCACAACAGATTCCATCATAGATTTAACTTTTTCGGAAGTAGATTTAGAAATTACTTGTCTAACTTTTGTTACTGGAACTTCTGTAACTACACCTGTATCTGTATTAGTTATTTCTTTAACAATTCTAGGTTGCATTAAAGCACCGTCATTTACAATACATGATACAGCTGTAATCATTTGAAGTGGAGTTACTTGGAACCTTTGACCAAAAGAATATGTTGCAAGTTCAACAGGTCCCATTTCTTCTAATTTATGAAATATACTAGTTTGTTCTCCATATAAACCAGAATTTGTAGAGTCAAATAATCCAAAAGCATTGTAATATTTATATAATACAGGAGCTGTTATTTTTTCTCCTAATTGCATAAATGCAGGGTTACATGAATTACACAATGCATCACGTAAAGATTGATATCCATGAGGATTATAACTTCTCCAACAATCTATTCGTCTATCTTCAACTACTTGATATCCTTCACATACAAAATCGTCTTCTTTATCTGTCGTAGTTATATTTTCTTCTAAAGCTACACTGGCGGTAATAAGTTTAAATGTTGATCCAGGTTCATAACTGTCTGATACAGATCTATTAGCCCACATTCTATATAAAGCATCTGACTTTTCTGAATCAGATAAAGAATCATAAGTTTGAGCAAGTGTTTCATTAGGAGTATATGGTGTGTTTAAGTTATAGTCAGGATAGCATGCCATTGCTAATATATCACCTGTTTTAGGATTCATAACAATAACATTTCCACCTTTTTCACAGTTGTTATTTTCAACAGCTTGTTTTAAATATTTTTCTACTATATTTTGAATGTTCATATCAATAGTTAAAGTTAAATCATTCCCATTTTCAGCAGAAATATATGATTCTTCTGCACCAGGAATTTCTTCTTGACTTCCACTCTTAGAACTAACAATTTTTCCAGGAGTACCAGTCAAAACAGAATTCCACTTTGCTTCAATACCACTAGAGCCTTGATTTTCACTACCGCAAAATCCAATGACGGCAGATGCTAAATTGTTATATGGATAGTATCTTTTAGAGTCTTCGTCAATATTAATACCAACTGAAATTTTATTTTCTTCCATCCAAGCTTTTAGTTGGTCAACTTTATCTTGTTCAACTTTTCTTATAATAGTCTCAACTTGAGAATTACTATTTACTTTTTCAAGAACTTCATTATAATCCAGCGCAAAAATTTCAGACAAGCCTTTTGCCACTTTTTCTTTTAAGGCAGTTGCTTTTGCAGGATCATCATCAGTTATTTTTTTTGGATTTATTGTTATAGTATCTACTTGAGCACTAATAGCTAGAGCATTACCATTTGAATCATAAATATTGCCACGTTTAGGGCTGATTATTTGATTAATTGCTTGTTGTTGATATGCTAATTCTTTTAAGTTACTGCCGTCTACAAATTGTATGTAGCCTATTCTAAATATTAATATTAGCATTATGAGTATTATTACAATTAAAGATGTTTTTAATTTTTTTGTACAGATTAAATTTTTTGAAGTGAAACTTGTATTTAATTTGACTACTTTAGGGTTTTCAGTAGCATTTTTATCTATTTTTTTATTTAATTTATTTTTTTTATTTTTATCAGCCATATTACCGCCTCTTTTGTTTAAAATTTGTATATTTATTTTATAAAAAAACTACTAAAAAATCAAGCTTTTTTGTTTTTTTAGTTTTAACATTGTAACTTTTCAGAGGTCAAAGGGGTTATAACTTTTTTCATTATCTCCTCGGTTTGCTCCATAGACTATAAATTCTAAGTTTAAAATAACCGAGCCTCTCGTTAATCACGCTTCCTCAGTTATTTTAAACTAAGAATTTATACATCTATTCCACGGCACATTCGGAGCTAACTCAAAAAGTTATAACCCCTTTGACCTCTGAAAAGTTACTTAACATTTATAACAGTCCAGAAGTCAAAGGGAAAATTATGATTTCTTTCGTAATCTTCTCTGCAAGATAATAGTAAAACAAGGAAATTAGAAAGGAGAAAAAATGATATCAATAGTAAAATCCATGACATTAAGTGGATTACAAGGAGACTTAATAGAAACACAAACATATATCACAGGAGGGTTACCAAGCTTTGAAATAGTAGGACTTCCAGATACATCTGTAAAAGAAGCAAAAGAAAGAGTAAAAGCAGCGATAAAAAACACAGGATATGAATTTCCGAGTAGAAAAATAATAATAAATCTAGCACCAGCAGACAAAAGAAAAGAAGGTTCATATTATGATTTACCAATAGCAATTGGAATACTAAAAACACTAGGAGAAATAGTACATGAAATAGGAGATAATATAATTTTTATAGGCGAATTATCATTAAATGGCAAAGTAAACAGAGTAAATGGAATACTGCCAATGTGTATACAAGCAATAGAATTAGGAGCGGAAAAGATAATAATTCCTAAAGAAAATGAAAACGAAGCAAATATAATAGAAGGAATTGAAATAATTCCTGTGAAAAGTCTACAAGAAGTAGTTGACTATTTAAATGGATTTTTAGAAATTGGAAAAAATCAGAAGTCATATAGAGAAAGAAATACAAAAATTAATAATTTTGAAATTGATTTTTCAGAAGTAAAAGGACAGAAAAATGCTAAAAGAGCATTAGAAATAGCAGCAGCTGGACGGTCATAATTGTCTATTTATTGGAGGACCAGGTTCAGGTAAGACAATGATGGCAAAAAGACTGCCTACAATATTACCAGATTTAAGTTTTAAAGAAGCATTAGAGATTACTAAAATATATAGTGTTGCAGGTGAATTAAAAAAAGACTCTGGAATAATAATGAATAGACCTTTTAGAAATCCACACCATTCTATAACAGCAAGTTCAATAATAGGAGGGGGAAAAATTCCCAAGCCAGGAGAAATTAGCTTAGCACATTTAGGAGTACTATTTTTAGATGAATTGCCAGAATTTAATAAAAAGATATTAGAACTATTAAGAGAGCCGTTAGAGGATAAAACAGTTACAATATCAAGGCTTAATTGTAGCTTAACATATCCTTGTAACTTCATGTTTGTAGCGAGTATGAATCCATGTCCTTGTGGATATTATGGGATGATTGAAAAACAATGTACATGTTCAGAATTAGCAATTAAAAATTATTTAGGAAAAATTAGTGGACCATTATTAGATAGAATTGATATTCATATAGAAGTAAAACCAGTGAAATATGAAAATCTAAATAATAAAAATCCAGAAGAAACATCAGAAGTAATACGAAAAAGGGTAAATAATGCAAGAAAAATTCAACAAAAAAGATATGAAAATTTAAAAGTATATTCAAATGCAGAACTAATGCCCAAACTTATAGAAAAGTACTGTAAGTTAGATGATGAAAGCAAAAAAATACTAAATGTTGCTTTTGAAAAATTAGGTCTAAGTGCTAGAGCATATACAAAAGTTTTAAAAGTAGCACGAACAATTGCAGATTTGGAAGGCAAGACTAATATAGAAAAAGAACATATTATTGAAGCAATAGGATATAGAAGTTTGGATAAAAAATATGGAGAAAAATTTTAAAATACATAAGGAGGAGAAAAAATAAAAATTTTAATAGATGATGAAAAATATCCAGAAATATTAAAAAGAATAAAAAATGCACCAAAACAATTAAATTGTATAGGTAATATAGATTTATTAACAAAACCAGGCATTGCAATAGTAGGCTCCAGAAATTGCACAAGATACGGAAAGGAAATGGCAATAAAATTTGCAAAAGAATTAAGTCAATATGGATTAAACATAATTAGTGGAATGGCAGTAGGTGTAGATAGTTATGTACATGAAGGAGTAATAGAAGCAAATGGAAGCACAATAGCAGTTCTACCAAGTGGACTAAAAAATGTATATCCTAAAGAAAATAAAAAACTATTTGAAAAAATTATTGCTTCTAACGGATTAATAATAAGTGAATATGAAGACTATTTCTCAGCAACCTCGGAAAGCTTTTTAGAACGAAATAGAATAGTAAGTGGACTTTCTATCGGAATTTTAGTAATAGAAGGAGCTTATAGAAGTGGAACAAGTGTTACAGCAAAACTAACAATTGAAAATAATAAAAAAGTATTTTGTATACCGTCATCTTTAAAAAATCCAAAAGGATATACACCAAATAATCTAATTAGAAAAGGTGGAATATTAGTTACTTGTGCTGAAGATATAATAGAAGAATACGCAGAGTTAGATATTATAAAAAGACAAGAAACAGATTATTATGTTAAAGAAGAAATTGTTGGTATTAAACCAGAATATCAAGAAATTTATGAAATGATAGAAGATGAACCAATAGATATTAATGAAATTTTAAAGAAAACTCAAATGTCATTAGAACAAGTTAATTATCAACTTATGATGTTAGAACTAGACGGATATATAATATCATTGCCAGGTAAAAATTATAGAAGAAAATAAAATTTTATTTATAGAATATAATGGGTTGTAGATGCCTTTTAAAAATCTAAATATATCGTAAAAGGAATAAAAAATTAAAATGTATCAAAATCAAGAAATAGGAAAATGGGGAGAATGTGTAGCTGTTAAATTTCTTGAAGAGAATGATTATGAAATAATAGATAGAAATTTTAGATGCAGACAAGGGGAAATAGATATTGTTGCTAAAAATAAAGAGTACATTATTTTTATAGAAGTTAAAACAAGAAGCTATATCTTTTTTGGTAATCCTGTGGAAGCGGTAGATAAAAGAAAGAAAAAGAATATTTATCATGCTGCTAAATATTTTCTACATATTAATAAACTAGAAGAATGTTTTGTTAGATTTGATATTATAGAAGTTTTTATTAAGAAAAATGGTTTTAAAATAAATCATATTAAGCAGGTATGGTGATATTTTAAATATTTTATTAATGTAAAAAATGATACGAAAACGTAACTATTCCATGGCACATTCGGAGCTAACTTAAAAAGTTATAACCCCTTGACCTCTGAAAAGGTATGCCAATTTAATTGAAAAAAATCTATGTTTTTGATATAATTTTAACATAGTAATAAATTTATAAAGGAATGATGATTAAATGGAGAGTTTACTAGAAGAAACAAGATATATAATGAAAAAATATAAAATAAAAGCAAATAAATCACTAGGGCAAAATTTTTTAATAAGTGAAAATGTAGTTGAAAAAATTGTATCAAGTAGTCAAATAGATAAACAAGACTTAGTAATAGAAATAGGACCTGGTTTAGGAACACTAACAAAGTATTTATTGGAAAAAGCACAAAAAGTAATATGTATAGAATTAGATAAAAAAATGATAAAAATTCTAAATGACAGATTTTCTTTATATGAAAATTTTGAGCTTCTCAATGAAGATATTCTAAAAGTAAATTTAAAAGAACTAATTAGAGAAGAAAAGGAAAAAAACAAAGTAAAAAATGTAAAGATAGTAGCAAATCTACCATATTACATAACTACACCTATTATAATGAAATTACTTGAAGAAAAATTGGATTTAGAGAGCATAACAGTTATGATACAAAAAGAAGTTGCAGATAGGTTAATTGCAATTCCAGGACAAAAAGAAACTGGAGCGATAACATATACAGTATATTATTATGCAACTTCAGAAGAAATTTTAGAAGTACCAAATGATTCGTTTATACCTGAACCAGAAGTTACATCAAAAGTTATAAAATTAAATATTAGAAAACAAGCTCCAGTAGAAGTAAAGAGCAGAAAAGTTATGTTTAAAATTATAAAGTGTGCTTTTTTACAAAGGAGAAAGACTTTATTAAATGCGTTGGTTAATGCTAATGTTTTCTCATGCAAAGAGGAAGGGATAAATGTTTTAAGAGCATTAAACTTAGACGAAAATATAAGAGCTGAAAAATTGTCATTGGAAAATTTTGCTCAAATATCAAATATGATTTTAAATAACATAGAAAATAATAAAATCTAACAGTTCAAAGGTAACTGAGATAAGGATGATTTCTTGAGTAAGCTTCGAATGTGCCGTGGAATAGATGTATAAATTCTTAGCTTAAAATAACTGAGGAAGCGTGATTAACGAGAGGCTCGGTTATTTTAAGCTTAGAATTTATAATCTATGGAGCAAGCCGAGAAGATTGCGAAAGAAATCATCCTTATCTCAGTTACCTTTGAACTGTTACAGTATATGTTATATTTAAAATTTTAATCAACAAATTTCATTGATTTTTATATATTTAGTATGTTATAATAAAAAAGAAAAATAAAGAAATAGGAGAAGAAAATGAACCAAATATTAGTAACTAAAAAATTATATGTGACACCAGAACTAAAAAGAAAAAAGAAAATATATAAAATTAATTTCTTTTTATCAATCTTTTTAGTTATTATATTAGTTTCATTATACATATATGCTGAATATGATAGGAACAAAAATGAAGAACTATCTCAAGAACTATTAGCAAATGCAGAAGCACAAGAAGATACGACAATATATCCAAAAGACATATTAGTAGCAGTATTAAATGATACAACAGGGGAAGCAACTCAAAAAGCAAATGAACAGCAATTAGCACAAATAAATGTTGAAGCAAGTAAAGCAGTAAAACAAAACAAAGTATATACAACAAATGATGGTTTCCAATATACTATAGATGCCAAAATATACATACCAGCAATAGGAATAGAATACCCAATTTTATTGGGAAAAACCGGTTCAGAAGCAGAAACAGACGCTTTATTAAAAATTTCACCAACAAAATTCCATGGATATGATGCAAATGGAGTGGGAAATTATTGCATAGTAGGTCACAACTACAGGAATACAAAATTTTTTAGCAAAGTACCAACATTAAAGAATGGAGATATTATAGAATTAACTAATTTGACAACAAAGAGTAAAATAAATTATGTTGTATATGACAAATATATTGTAGATCCTAATGATAGGGATTGTACAAGCCAATTAACAAATGGAAAAAAAGAAATTACTCTTATTACTTGTACAGATGATAGTAAGCAAAGATATATTATAAAGGCAACAGAGATTAAGTAACAGTGCAGAGGTCAATGGGGAAGAATATAATTTCTTTCTTCGTCTTCTCGGCTTGCTCCATAGATTATAAATTCTAAGCTTAAAATGACCGAGCCTCTCGTTAATCACGCTTCCTCAGTCATTTTAAGCTAAGAATTTATACATCTATTCCACTGCACATTCGAATCCGACTCAAGAAATTATATTCTTCCCCATTGACCTCTGCACTGTTACTTAAAATAAATAAAAAATACAAGTGATGCTTGTATTTTTTTATGTTTCATTATATAATAAAAAGCAAATTTAGAGGAGATGATTACATGAAAGTAAGTAAAGAAGAAATTTTACACATTGCAAACCTAGCAGACTTAAATTTAGAAGAAAATGAAATAGAACAATATTTAGTAAATCTAGAAGACATATTAAACTTTGCAAATATAGTAAAAAATGCACCAGTAGAAGGTCTAGACATTACAATAGGGGCAAACGAAGCAAAAAATGTATTTAGAAAAGACAAAATAGAAGTATTCGAAGATAATGAAGCATTACTACAAAATGCCGCATCAAAAGAACAAAACATGTTTAAAATACCTAAAGTAATAAACTAGAAAAAAATTTAAAACTTAAGCTTAAATATAAAAGAGGAGGAGTTTTAATGGATATTACAGAATTGACAGTACATGAATTACAAGAAAAATTAAAAAACAAAGAGTTAACAATAAAAGAAATAACAAAAGCATATATAGACAAAATAGACGAAAAAGAAAAAGACATTCAAGCTTTTGTAACAATATTATCAAAAGAAGCAGAAAAAGAAGCAGAAGAGCTACAAGATAAGATAGAAAAAGGCGAAATAGAAGGAGATTTTGCGGGAATCCCAATAGGAATAAAAGATAATATATGTACAAAAGGAATAAAAACAACATGTAGCTCAAAAATGTTAGAAAATTTTATTTCACCATATAATGCAACAGTTATGGAAAAAATAAATTCAGAAAATATGATAAACCTTGGAAAACTAAATATGGACGAATTTGCTATGGGAGGTTCAACAGAATATTCTTATTTCAAAAAAACAAAAAATCCTTGGAATTTAAATAAAGTTCCAGGAGGATCATCAGGAGGAAGTGCAGCAGCAGTGGCAGCAAACATGGTGCCATGGGCATTAGGCTCTGATACAGGTGGATCTATTAGACAACCAGCAAGTTTCTGTGGAGTTGTAGGATTAAAACCAACTTATGGATTAGTTTCAAGATATGGATTAGTAGCATTCGCATCATCACTTGATCAAATAGGACCAATTACAAAAGATGTAAGAGATAGTGCCATGTTATTAAATATTATTACAGGACATGATCCAAAAGATACTACATCATCTGATAAAGAAAAAATAGATTATACAAAATGCTTAGAAAAAGATATAAAAGGATTAAAAATAGGAGTTCCAAAAGAATTTTTTGGAGAAGGAATAAATGAAGAAGTTAAAGAATCTTTACAAAAAGCAATAAAAGTATATAAAGAATTAGGAGCAGAGGTTGAAGAATTTTCACTAGATATAGCTAAATATGCTTTAGCAACATATTATATTATTGCCTGTGCAGAAGCAAGTTCAAATTTAGGAAGATTTGACGGAATAAGATATGGATATAGGCCAAAAGAGTATAAAGATTTAAAAGAACTATATAAAAAGTCAAGAAGCGAAGGATTTGGACCAGAAGTAAAAAGAAGAATTATTTTAGGCACTTATGTATTATCATCAGGATATTATGATGCTTATTATAAAAAAGCTCAACAAGTTCGTACATTAGTAATGAGTGAATTTAATAAAGGATTTGAAAAATATGATGTTATCTTAACTCCAACATCTCCAACAGTTGCTTTTGATATAGGCTCAAAAACAAATAATCCTTTAGAAATGTATTTAGCAGATATATGCACTGTGTCTGTAAATATAGCAGGACTACCAGGAATTTCTATACCTTGTGGAGTAGATAAGCAAGGAATGCCAATTGGAATGCAATTAATAGGAAACAAATTCCGCGAAGAAACAATATTAAATGTAGCATATAAATATGAACAATCCACCAAGTTTAGAGAAAAATATAGACCTGAATTTAAATTATAATTAATATAATTATAACTTATAAAAGAGACATTAGAAAAGCATCAAAAAATTAATATATGGGGGATAAAAAATGAAACATAGACCTATTAGTGAAAAAATATTAGTTAGTATTTTTGTAGTGTTAATAATAGTAGCTGGAATAATAGGAGGAAAAACTTTACTTAAAAAAAATGCAGAAAATGAAATAACAGCATATAATCAAATTGAAACAGCCAATAATCAAATAAATGAAATAAAAACGCAAAATAAATTAGAAAATACTGTTGCAGAAAATGAAATCAATTCTAATGAAACAACTGTAGACGAAATAAATGAAAATTTAGAACAGCAAGAGAATAAAGAATTGTTCAGCAAATATTATGATCAAGCAGAAAAACTAATGGAAACAATGACATTAGAAGAAAAAGTAGGTCAAATGTTTCTTGCAAGATATCCAGAGAGTGGAGTCATAGAAGAAATAAAAAAATTGAATCCAGGTGGATATGTATTATTCGGAAGAGATTTTGATAATAAAACAAAACAAAGTATGTTAAATGAATTAACACAAAATCAAAATGCTAGCAAAATAAAACTTGCTTTAGGAGTAGATGAAGAAGGTGGAACAGTTGTAAGAGTTAGCTCTCATAAAGCTTTTAGAAATTCTAAATTTTTATCACCTCAGCAAATATGGGCACAAGGACAATTACCAGCAATCTTACAAGATTCTAAGGAAAAATCAGAATTATTAAAAAGTATAGGACTAAATATGAATTTAGCACCAGTAGTAGATGTACCAACAAAAAGTTCATCTTTTATATATGCTAGATCTTATGGAAGAGGTGCTGAAAAAACTGCAATATATACAGCAGAATTAATAAAAACTATGAATGAATCTAATATAATTTCAGTAATGAAACATTTTCCCGGATATGGTGACAATGTAGACACACATACAGGGATAGCAATAGACGAAAGACCATATAATACATTTGAAACATCAGATTTTTTGCCATTTGAAAGTGGAATTGAGGCTGGTGGACCATGTATTTTAGTTAGTCACAACATAGTTAAATCAATGGATGAGACAAAGCCAGCATCATTATCAGAAAAGGTACATGAAATATTAAGAGAAGAATTGAATTTTTCAGGTATTATAATGACAGATGATTTAGCAATGGATGCTGTAAAAAGTTATGTGGAGAATGGAGAAGCAGCAGTACAAGCTGTTCTTGCAGGAAATGATATGATAATATCATCCAACTTTTCTGAACAAAAGCAAGAAATCATAAATGCAATTAATAATAAAAAAATAGATGAAAATATAATAAATGAAGCAGTAAGAAGAATACTAGCATGGAAATTTGCTTATAAGATTATAGAATAATATTTGGAAAGAAAAACATTTTTTAATAAAATAAAAAAGCGATAAGACTCAGATTTAAAGATAGGAGGAAAATTTATGTCATCAGAAGATTATGAAGTAATAATAGGATTAGAAGTACATGCGGAACTTTCAACAAAAACTAAAATATTTTGTTCTTGCCCAACAACATTTGGTGCAGAACCAAATACTCAAGTGTGTCCTGTATGTATGGCAATGCCAGGAACATTACCAGTGTTAAATGAAAAAGTAGTAGAATATGCGGTAAAAGCTGGACTTGCTACAAATTGTGAAATTTCAAGAAATAGCAAAAATGATAGAAAAAATTATTTTTATCCAGATACACCAAGAGCATATCAAATATCTCAATATGATAAGCCTCTTTGTGAACATGGATTTATTGAAATAGAAACAAGTAACGGAAAGAAAAAAATTAGAATAACAAGAATACATATAGAAGATGATGCAGGAAAGTTAAATCATGATGAATTAGGAGGAGGCAGTTTAGTAGATTTAAACAGAGCAGGTGTACCATTAATAGAAATCGTTTCTGAACCAGATTTGAGGGATGCAGAAGAAGTAGAACAATATTTAAGAAAGCTAAAATCGATATTAGAGTATATAGAAGTATCAGACTGCAAAATGCAAGAAGGTTCATATAGAGCTGATGTAAATGTTTCTGTAAGAAAAAAAGGCGATGAAAAATTGGGAACTCGTACTGAAATGAAGAATATGAATTCATTTAGAAGTATTACAAGAGCCATTGAATATGAAATAAATAGACAAATTGATGTTATTGAAGACGGAGGAAAAGTTGAACAAGAGACTCTAAGGTGGGATGATGTATCAGGAAAAACTTTTTCAATGAGAGATAAGGAAGACGCACAAGATTACAGATATTTTCCAGATCCGGATTTAGTAGCAATTAAATTATCTGATGAATATATAGAAAATATAAAGAATAATTTACCAGAACTTCCAGAAAGCAGAAAACAAAGGTATTTAGAGCAGTATAATCTATCTGAAAAAGATGCGAATATAATAACATCTTCTAAATATTTATCAGATTTATTTGAAAAAGCAATTGAAGTATGTCATAATCCAAAAGCTGTTAATAACTGGATTATTTCAGATATATCAAGAATATTAAATGAAACAGAAATGGATCCAATAGAAATTCCATTTGATGCACATCAATTAGGAAATTTAGTGATATTAATTGATAAGGGAACTATTAGTTCTAGTATAGGAAAAAAAGTATTAGTTGAATTATTTGAAAATCCAAGAGAGCCAGAAGAAATTATAAAAGAAAAAGGCTGGATACAAATATCTGAAGAGGGAGCTATCAAAGAAGTTGTTTTAAAAGTATTAGAAGCAAATCCTCAATCAATTACAGATTACAAAAATGGAAAAGATAGAGCACTTGGATTTTTAGTTGGACAGGCTATGAAAGAGACTAAAGGCAAAGCTAATCCTCAAATGCTTAATAAAATGTTTTTAGAAGAATTAGCAAAATAGAATTTATTAAAAATGTCAGTAATATTTTATTGGCATTTTAATGTTTTTTTAAGATTAGTTATATATTATAGAAATAATCTCTAAAAAGGAATGTGATGGAAGATGAAGATATTAATAATAGAAGATGACAAAATTTTATCTGACACCATAAAGCAATGCGTACAAAAACAATATGAAGTAGAGCAAGCATTTGATGGACAAGAAGGTGTGTTATATGGAGAACAAGATATATATGATGTAATAATTTTAGACTTAATGTTACCAATGATGAGCGGATATGAAGTATTGGCAGAATTAAGAAAAAACAAAATATATACACCGATATTAATTCTAACTGCAAAAGATGGATTAGATGATAAATTAAAAGGTTTTGAAGATGGAGCTGACGATTACTTAGTAAAGCCATTTGAAAAAGAAGAATTATTGGCCAGAATAAAGGCAATGATAAAAAGAAATAACAGAACATATATAAAAGACGAAATTATTTTCAAAAATTTAAAATTAGATACGAAAACAAGAAAAGCTTATATAGATAATAAAGAAATTATGCTACAAGGAAAGCAATTTGATATGTTAGAATATTTAATTAATTATAAAAATACGATAATTACGAAAGAGCAAATCTTCGACAAAATATGGGGGTTCAATAGTGAAACAACAACAAATGTTGTAGAAGTTTATGCAAGTGGAATTCGCAAAGAATTAAAGCAATACAATTATGACAAGTTTTTTAAAACAATTAGAGGAGTAGGATACATGCTATCAGAATAAAATTCTTTTTCAACTGGATTTATACCTTGAGAGAGGAATGAGATAAAAATGAATGAACAAAAAATTATCAATAAACAATTAATAAAAAATATGCTATTAAACTTAATAACTTTTACACTTATATTTTCAGTTCTAGGAATAATTATATATATACAAGTAAATAATTTGTTATATAACTCGTCAGACCAAGAGTTATTAAACAATAAAAATAGATTAGGGATTATGCAAGATTTCAGAGAAAATAATCCATTAAGAGAGTTGACTGAAAATGTAGAAGAAGAGACGGAGACAGAAGAAAGAAGAATTAGAAATGAAAACATTATTAATCCTAGATTAGTATATATTTTTAGAGATGAAGACGGAAATGTTATAGAAGAAACTGGAAAATATAACAATGATTATTTCGAAGAAGTTAAATTCGATAAAAATAATATAGATACTATATATGAGACTACAGTAAATGAAAGTTACCAGTATAGAGGGATTAATTATGAGATAGAAGATGTTGAAGAGGCTAAATATGTACAAGTCTTAATAAATGTAGATGCAGAGCAAACGATTATGAAAGATTTTACTAAGACTTTAATTTTGTCTACAATAGTTTGTATTGCATTATCTATTATAGCCAGTTACATTTTATCAAAAAGAACATTAAAACCAATTGTAACATCATGGAAAAAACAAACAGAATTTGTACAAAATGCATCACATGAATTAAGAACCCCATTAACAATTTTACAAGCAAAACAAGAGCTATTATTGGAAGAGCCAAATAGCAAAATTGTTGATAAGGCAGAAGAAATTAATATATGTCTAAATGAAACAAGAAGATTATCAAAATTGGTAAAAGACTTAATATCTTTAGCAAGAGCAGATTCTAATAAAGAAGAATTAAAAAAAGAAAAAATAGATATAGATGAACTTATAAGAACAGTATCAGAACCTTTTAAAGAAATAGCGGAACAACAAGGAAAAAAATTGGAAATAGACTTGAATTATAAAAAACAGATTAGTGCAGATAGAAATAAAATACATCAAGTATTAATTATCATTTTAGATAACAGCATCAAATATACTGAAAAAGGAGATAGCATTATTATTAGAACAGAAGAAAAAGATAATAAGTTTGTTCTAAATATTATAGATACTGGAATAGGAATTAGTGACGAGGGATTAAAGTATGTTTTTGATAGATTTTATAGAGAAGATAAAGCACGTTCAAGACAGACAGGGGGAAGCGGACTAGGTCTTTCTATTGCATATTTTATTATTGAACAACATAAAGGAACAATAAATGCTTTTCATAATAAGCCTAAAGGAACTAGATTTGAGATAAAACTTTAGGATTAATATAGCAATTTTATTCAATTTTCAATAGAATAATAAAGTAAAAGCTACATTTCAAAATAAGTAGCTTTTTATTATTAGTTTGAACATATATATTTGAATTTATATTGAAAAATTAATAAATATGTTGTATAATCACTGTATTAGAAAATTTATAAAGCAAAATATGCTGAATAATAGGAGAGTGAAGTGTTAAATATGGCAGAAAATAATTTTGTTAAAGAAATTACTAACATTGATAAAAATTTTGCACAATGGTATACAGATATAGTAAGGAAAGCGGAATTAGCAGATTATACAGATACAAAAGGCTGTATTGCAATAAGACCATATGGATATGCAATATGGGAAAATATTCAAAACTATACGGATAAATTATTTAAAAAAGAGAATATAAAGAATGCATATTTTCCAGTATTAATACCAGAGAGTTTGTTACAGAAAGAAAAAGATCATGTGGAAGGATTTGCACCAGAAGTAGCTTGGGTAACAGAGGCTGGTGGAGATAGACTTGAAGAAAGACTTTGTATCAGACCAACTTCAGAAACAATAATTACAACCATGTATTCAAAATGGTTAAGTTCTTGGAGAGATCTGCCTTTTGAATATAATCAGTGGTGTAATGTTTTAAGATGGGAAAAAGAGACAAGACCTTTTTTACGTTCAAGAGAATTTTTATGGCAAGAAGGACATGCAATATATGAAACAGAAAAAGAAGCAAAAGAGAAAACTTTAAAAATGCTAGATATATATGTTGATGTTGCAGAAAACTTATTAGCTATACCTGTTGTAAGAGGAATAAAGACTCAAACTGAAAAATTTGCCGGAGCAGAAGAAACATATACAATAGAAGCAATGATGTATGATGGAAAAGCTTTGCAATCAGGAACCTCACATTATTTAGGACAGAATTTTACAAAAGCATTTGATGTTAAATTTCAAAATAGAGAAGGAAAACAAGAAAATGCATATCAAATTTCTTGGGGAATGTCAACAAGATTGATTGGTGCATTAATTATGGCACATGGTGATGATAGAGGATTAAAGTTGCCCCCTAAGGTTGCTCCTGTTCAAGTTGTGATAGTGCCAATTGCCTTACATAAAGAAGGGGTAAAAGAAAAAGCAGAAGAGTTATATGGAAAGTTAAAAGATAAAATAAGAGTAGAAATTGACTTAAGAGATCATGTTTCTCCAGGATACAAATTTAATGATTGGGAGATGAGAGGTGTTCCATTAAGAATAGAGATTGGGCCAAGAGATATAGAAAATGAAGTTTGTGTACTAGTGAGAAGAGACACATCAGAAAAAATAACAATTAACTTGAATGAAATAGAATCCAAAGTAAATGAATTATTGGATAATATACATAAAGACATGTATGAAACTTGTAAAAGAAGAATGGAATCAAAGACAACAATAGCACATAATATGGAAGAATTTCAGAATAATATGAATAAAGAACAGGGATTCATAAAAGCTATGTGGTGTGGAAATAGTGAATGTGAAGCAAAAATAAAAGAACTTACAGCAGCTAAATCAAGATGTATACCTTTCATACAAGAACAGGTAGATGATGTATGTGTATGCTGTGGCAAGAAAGCTGATAAAATGGTAATTTGGGGAAGACAATACTGAAATATTCGACAAAAGCGACATTATAGAAATATGTCGCTTTTGTTGCTTGACAAAGATTAAACATTTTATTTATTTTTCTTTTTTTTAATTTCTTTATTAGATTTAGGAATTACAATATTTGTAGGTTTTTCTTTTGCAGATTTTGGTTTTGCGACTTTTAAATGTTCATATACAGGTGAGATATCTAAATTCGAACCATCACCAGAAACAACTTCTAAATTCTTTTTTTCATCCATTTTAGAATCCTCCTATTACTATAAAATAAATCATAAATTCCTAATTAAGCTATGTATATTCTTATAGTACCATAATCGAAAAAAAAGTGCAAGAAAAAAAATTAATTTAACTTCCTATATTTTTCCAAGTGAAAAAAGTGAGTTTATTGACAAATTCATATTTTTCTGACATAATAGATACATCAAAATCAAAAGAATAAACGTATACATTATGGAAGGAATGTAATAAAAATGGAAATTGGAAAAATAAAATCTATTATAGAAGCGATTCTTTTTGCAGCAGGAAGAGAAGTAACACAAAAAGAACTTATATTAGCATTAGAAATTTCAGAAGAAGATATTGAAAACATCATAAAGGACATGCAAGAAGAATATAAAAGAGAAGATAGAGGAATAGAAATTATAAAAGTAGACAAATCTTATCAATTAACTACTAAAAAAGAGCTATATGACTATATATATCCTATATTAGATAAAAGGAGTAAACCAAATTTATCTAATGCAGCATTAGAAACATTAGCCATAATTGCATATAATCCAAAGATATCAAGAGCAGAGATAGAATCTATAAGAGGCGTTTCAGCAGATGGCTGTGTATATAAACTTTTGGAATATGGATTAATAGAGGAAGCGGGAAAATTAGATTTACCAGGAAAACCAATGTCATATAAAACAACTAATGATTTTTTGAAAATGTTTGGATATTCTTCACTAGAAGAATTGCCAGAATTACCAAAATACAAACTAGATGAAAATCAACAAATCATTATAGATGATTTAGTAGAAAAGAATTTCACAGAAGAGGAAAATTCGAAAAATAAAAATAGTGATGATAAATTAGAAAATCAAGCAACAGGCGAAAAAGTATTAGTAAACAGTGAAGAGTTAATAAAAAAATTGAAATAAAAGCAGAAATATCTTTTATAAACTGCCAAAATATGATATAATTGACATAATAAAGGCAGGAAGGAGGGCAAAACTTTTTTGTTTTGCAGAAAGATATGAAAAAAGTTTTTAAACGGATTATAATAATTATTCTAGAATTAGTTGCTGTAGTGATAGGTGCGACTGTAGCAGCATTTGCAATGTTTACTCTAGGAAACGGAATTCAAAAATTTAGTTTTAAGATCCCTGAGACAGAAAAAGAAACAGTGGTTGAGAGAAGACCAAGCATTGAAGAAACTGAGAAACAATCTGAGACGCAGGAAGCAATAATCATTTTGGAAGAACCTCAATCAGAATCACAAAAACAATTGCAAACACAACAGACAGAACCACAGCAGCAAACAGAGTCACCAATCGTTATAATTGATGGAGACGATAGTTCGGAAAACAAAGACGAAGAATTTATAGAATTCTTTACTGAAGAAGGAACTTTTTTCTATTAAGGAATAAAGGCTAGTAAAAAATTTATCATTTTTAACTAGCCTTTTAAATTGCCTCTTGAAAAAAAAAACTTTTTGGTATAGAATAGAATTGCTCAGAAGAAAATGGGCAATAATATTATTTAAGGAGGAATTTTATTATGTCAGTTAAAATAGGAATTAATGGTTTCGGTAGAATTGGAAATTTATCTTTCCAAGCAGCATTAGCAAAGGAAGGAGTAGAAGTTATTGCTATAAACGATCCTTTTATTACAGCAGATTATATGGCTTACATGACAAAATATGATACAGTTCATGGAAGATTTAAAGGCACAGTAGAAGGAAAAGATAATATATTAACAGTAAATGGAAAAGATATAAAAGTATTTAATGAAATGGATCCACATAATATTCCATGGGGAGAATTAGGAGTAGACTATGTGTTAGAATGTTCAGGAGTATTTACAACACTAGAAAAAGCTCAAGCACATATTGATGCAGGAGCAAAAAAAGTTATTATAAGTGCACCATCAAAAGATGCTCCAATGTTTGTTATGGGAGTTAATCATACAGAATATGACCCAAGTATGAATATTGTATCTAATGCATCTTGTACAACAAACTGTTTAGCACCTTTAGCTAAAGTCATAAATGACAATTTTGGAATCAAAGAAGGATTAATGACAACGGTACATTCTACAACAGCTACACAAAAAACAGTTGACGGAGCATCTAAAAAAGATTGGAGAGGTGGTAGAGCAGCTGCTGCAAACATCATTCCGTCATCAACAGGTGCAGCTAAAGCTGTAGGAAAAGTAATCCCAGCCTTGAACGGAAAATTAACAGGAATGGCATTCAGAGTACCAACAGTAGATGTTTCTGTAGTTGACTTAACTTGTAATCTAGAAAAACCAACAACTTACGAAGAAATATGTTCAGCAATGAAAAAAGCTTCTGAAAATGAATTCAAAGGTATTATTGAATATGTCGAAGATCCAGTTGTTTCTTCTGACTTTATAACAGATCCACATACTTCAATTTTTGACAGTACAGCAGGTATAATGCTTACAGATACATTTGTAAAATTAGTTGCTTGGTATGACAACGAGTGGGGATATTCTAATAAATTAGTTGACTTAGCTTGTTATATTGCTTCTAAATAATGAAAGAATTAAAATGAAGATAGAGTAAAAAAATAGGATATATGGAAACTAATAAAAGCATATAAAAATAGTTTTCATATATCCTATTTTTATTAATAAAAATCTTTACAAAAATGGAAAAATATGTTATAAAATAAATATTCTATTAAGCTCGTTTGAGCAAAAAAATAAAAATTTTAAAGTCTTAAATAGAAAAAAGTAAATCAAAATTATAAATTTCAATGTACATAAGTATAAAATCAATAAAATTTTATTCTAAAATTTTAAATAAAAATCAAAGAGTTCCAAAAATTATGAACAATATTAATCAATTTAAGAGGAAGGAGGTAGCAATACTAACTGCTCATTCGACTTGTAGAAAATCTAATAAGGAAAGAGGAATTTTTATGGCAGAAATTAACAAAGCAATGTTACCGACAAATGATTACATATTTAAAAGAATATTTGGATACAAAGGAAAAGAAAAGATAACAAAGGGATTTATTGAGGCAATAACGAATCATAAAATCGATAGTATTGAATTAGGAGAAAGCACAATATTAGAAAAAGATTTAAATGATGATAAAATCGGAATATTAGATGTAAAGGCAGTATTAAATAACAACATGCAATGCAATATTGAGATGCAGGTAGTGAATAAATCAGATATAGAAAAAAGGTTATTATACTATTGGAGCAGATTATATGGAAAAAGTATAAAAGAGGGAGAAGATTATTGGAAATTAAAAAATACGATAGAGATACTAGTGGCAGATTTTGAGTTGGAAAAATTAAAAGAAATACCAAAATTTCATACAGAATTTAAAATCCGAGAGAAAGAATTTCATTCAACAGTATTGACAGATGCATTAGAAATTCATATAATTGAGCTACCAAAGATATTGAAAAAGATAGAAGATGGAGAGGTAGATAAAAAAGACAGATTAACATTATGGACAATATTTTTGATAAATCCAGATAAGATTGGAGGAAAAGAAATGTCAGATAATGAAGAAATTAAAGAAGCGAAAGAATTGTATGATAAAATACAATCGAGTGAAAGAGAACAGGAATTAGCAGAACTAAGATTAAAGTATATAAGAGACAATAATGCAATACAAAAATACGGCTATGAGCATGGATACGAAAGAGGGAGAGAAGATGGAAAAATAGTAGGAATGGAAGAAGGTAAAAAAGAAGGGATAAAAAAAGGAAAAGAAGAAGGTAAAAAAGCGGGAAGAGAAGAAGGACGAAAAGAAGGAATAGATTCGGAACGTAAAAGGATGGCTAAAAAATTATTAGAATTAGGAATGGAAATAGAAGAGGTTCAAAAAATCACAGAATTATCTGTTCAAGAGATAAAAGATATAAAAAAATAAATTTAGAAATGTGACAAACTTATTAAGTACATATAAAAAAGAGCTGTGAAAAATAAATTTATGGCTCTTTTTATTGTATAGTAAAAATCAATTTTTATTTTGAACTTATTTAGGATTTTATATAATTCTTATCAACTATTGCAGTTATGAAAATATCCAAATAAAAGAATAAGATAAATTAAGGATTTAAATCAAAAAGTATGAAAAATGAAAGATATAAAAAAGATTTACCACAAAAACAATATTGACATATAAATCAGAAATAGATAAAGTATCACTGTAAGAAATATATGTAAAGATAAAATTTAATTTTTTCTATATAATAAAAATATGAATTAAAGAATGGGGATGAATCATATGAAGAAAATAACTGTAAAAGAATTAGGAAAAACTTTAGAAGAAAATAAGAATAGTACAATAAAAATTTTGTTAGAAGGAACAATCAATTATAACTTAGAAATAGATAATGCAAAAATTATAAATGAACCTAACTACATCTCTATATGTAATTTTAAAGATAGAAAACAAACAATAAAGTTTAATATTCATCAAATAATGAAAATTGAACAAATGGATAAAGAAAAATTCAAAATAAACTTTGACTTATTGCAAACAGCACAGCTAAAAATACAAGAAAAAAATATAGCATAACAAATATGGACATTAAAACCAAAAGTATTTTAATGTCCATTTAAGTATTATTTTAAACTATTAGCAATATTTTCACACAAACTAATATATAATTTTTGATTCTTTTCTGGAATATTCTTTAAAATTTCAGAAAAAGTATAACTAGAATTTGTTATGGTAATGCCAAAAACTAAATAATCTAAACTAGTTTTTAAAACAAAAGATAGCTTAGCAATTGTTTGTAAACTACATATACTATTTCCTCGTTCAATTTCACTAATATAAGAAGGTGAAACATCAATTAATTCTGATAATTTTTCTTGAGTAAATTTATGCTTAAGTCTCTGGTCTCTTATTCTTTTTCCGATTTCTATATAATCTAATTCTTCGTCTATTTCTTCCATTAAATTCACCTCTTTACTATAACATTTTATAATGAACAAAAATTAAATAAAACTAACTGTAAGTGTTAGATTACAACTAAAAGTGAAGAAAACTTGAAATGTAACAAACTTAAAAAAGAACACTTGAAAAGTAATCTTTTTTGGTATAGAATGGTATTGGCAAAAAGTAAGTAGGGGATACTAAAAAATAAGGAGGAATTTAGAATGAATAAAAAAACAGTTAAAGACATTGATTTGAAAGGCAAAAAAGTATTAGTAAGATGTGATTTCAATGTGCCAATGAATGAAGAAAGGAAAATAACAGATAATACTAGAATCGTTGCAGCATTGCCAACAATAAAATATCTATTAGAACAAAATTGTGCAATAATACTATGTTCACATTTAGGAAGACCAAAAGGAGAATTTAAGCCAGAATTTTCATTAAAACCAGTAGCTGAAGAATTATCAAAACTATTAGGTAAAGAAGTAATTATGGCAAAAGACGTAATAGGAGAAGATGCAAAAACAAAAGCAGCTAATTTGCAACAAGGACAAATAATGTTATTAGAAAATGTAAGATTCCATAAAGAAGAAACAGATAATGATCCAAACTTTGCAAAAGAACTAGCTTCTATGGCTGAAGTATATGTAAGTGACGCATTTGGAGCAGTTCATAGAGCACATGCATCAACAGCAGGAGTAGCAGAGTATTTACCAGCAGTAGCGGGATTTCTAATTGAAAAAGAGTTAAAATTCTTAGGAAATGCAGTTTCAAATCCAGAAAGACCATTTATAGCTATTCTAGGAGGGGCAAAAGTTTCTGATAAAATAGGAGTAATAGACAGCTTGCTAGAAAAAGTAGATACATTAATAATTGGAGGAGGAATGGCATATACATTCTTTAAAGCACAAGGATATGAAGTTGGTAAATCACTTTGTGAATTAGATAAATTGGATTTAGCAAAAAGTTTAATGGAAAAGGCAAAAGAAAAAGGAGTAAAATTAATGCTTCCAGTAGACACAAGAGTTGGAAAAGAATTTAAAGAAGATACAGAAAGTAAAACTGTAAAATGTACAGAAATTCCAGTAGATTGGGAGGGATTTGACATCGGTGAAGAGACAATAAAGATGTTTTCTGATGAATTAAGAAAAGCAAAGACAGTTGTATGGAATGGTCCATTAGGATTATTTGAGTTTGACCAATTTGCAAAAGGAACAAATGCAATAGCAAAAGTTTTATCTGAGATAGATGCTACCACAATTATAGGAGGAGGAGATTCAGCAGCTGCTGTAAGAAAAGCAGGATTAGAAGATAAAATGACTCATATTTCAACAGGTGGAGGAGCATCACTTGAATTCTTAGAAGGTAAAAAATTACCAGGAATTGAATGTTTATTAGATAAATAAAATTATAAAAATATAAATTATTAGATATAAGATTTAAAATTATTATAATTATAATTTTTATATAAAATAAATTGCAAGAAGGACTATTTCAAATAATATTTTTGTAATTGTGCTTCAGAAAGGAAAAAAGTTTTTATGAAAAGAAAAGTGATTGCAGGAAACTGGAAAATGAATATGTTACCAAATGAAACAATAAAATTTATAGAAGAATTAACACCAATGGTAAAAGATACAGAAAACGAAGTTATTTTATGTGTTCCATATATAGATTTATTTTACGCATTATTAAATGCACAAGGAACTAATATAAAAATAGGAGCACAAAATATGCACTATGAAGAAAGTGGAGCATATACAGGAGAAATATCTGGAAAAATGTTAAAATCAATAGGAGTAGAATATGTTATAATAGGACATTCTGAGAGAAGACAATATTTTGCAGAAACAGATGAAACTGTAAACAAAAAAATAAAGACAGCATTAGCAAATGAATTAAAACCAATTGTATGTGTAGGAGAAACTTTATCTCAAAGAGAAGCTGGAAAAGCAGAAAAAATTATAACAAAACAGACTGAGTTGGCATTAGAAGGACTGACAGAAAAACAAGTGAAAGAATTAATAATTGCTTATGAGCCTATATGGGCAATAGGAACTGGTAAAACAGCGACAAAAGAGGATGCTAATGAAGCAATAAAAGCCATAAGAAATAAAATTGCCAAAATATATGGACAAACAGTGGCAGATGGAGTTATAATACAATATGGTGGAAGCGTAAAATCATCTAATGCAAAAGAATTATTTGAAATGTCAGATATTGACGGAGGTCTTGTTGGAGGAGCCAGTCTAAAGCCAGAAGAATTCTCTAAAATAGTTAATTATAATAAATAATAAAAAGAGGAGATTTTACAATGCAGGAGAATAAAAAAATAACAAGTAATGAAGCTTAACATATTAATTAGAAATGGAATTTATCCTGCACAATTTAAAAGAAAAGGATGGTAAAAAATGAAAGACAAATTAACAATGCTAATGATATTGGATGGATTTGGAGACAACCAAAATGAAGATGGAAATGCAATAAAATTAGCAAATACACCAAATATTGACAAACTAATGAGAAAATATCCTAATACGGAAATTTATACAAGTGGACTAAATGTAGGACTACCAGAAGGACAAATGGGAAATTCAGAGGTAGGTCATACAAATATTGGAGCTGGAAGAATAGTTTATCAAGAATTAACAAGAATAACAAAATCAATAGAAGATGGAGATTTCTTTTCAAATCCAGAATTTATAGCTGCAATTGAAAATTGTAAAAAATACAATTCTAAACTTCATATATTAGGATTAGTATCAGACGGTGGAGTTCATAGCCATATAAGACATTTGTATGGATTATTAGAAATGGCTAAAAGAAGAGATTTTGAAGATGTATATGTGCATTGTTTCTTAGACGGAAGAGATACACCACCAGCTTCAGCAGAAAGTTACATTATCCAACTACAAGATAAAATGAAAGAAAAAGGAGTTGGAAAAATAGCTAGTATTTCAGGAAGATTTTATGCAATGGATAGAGACAAAAGATGGGAAAGAGTAAAAAAATGTTATGATGCATTAGTAAATGGAGAAGGGATAAAAGCAAGTAGCAGTATAAAAGCAATAGAAGACTCATATCAAAAAGAAGTGTTTGATGAATTTGTTGAACCAACAATAATATGCAATGAAGAAAAACCAATTGCACAAATAGAAAAAAATGACTCTGTGATATTCTTCAATTTTAGACCAGATAGAGCAAGACAATTAACAAGAGCATTAGTAGATCCAGAGTTTAACGGATTTGAGACAAGAAAAGATTTGAATTTATATTTTGTATGTTTTACAAGCTATGACGAAACAATGCCAAATGTGCACATTGCATTTAAAAAGGAAACATTGCACAACACGTTTGGAGAATATATAAGTAATTTAGGATATACTCAACTTAGAATAGCAGAAACAGAAAAATATGCACATGTTACATTTTTCTTTAATGGAGGAGAAGAAAAACTATTCAAAGGAGAAGATAGAATATTAGTACCATCACCAAAAGTTGAGACTTATGACATGAAGCCAGAGATGAGTGCATTAGAAGTAACAGACAAAGTAATAGAAGCAATAAATAAAGATATATATGATTGCATCATATTAAATTATGCAAATACAGATATGGTTGGACATACTGGAAATTTAGAAGCTGCAATAAAAGCTGTAGAAGCAGTGGATGAATGTGTTGGAAAAGTTGTAGATTTAGTAGAAGAAAAACAAGGAAATCTTTTAATAACAGCAGATCATGGAAATGCAGAACAAATGATAGATTACAAAACAGGAGAGCCACATACAGCACATACAACAAATCCAGTACCATTGATACTAGTTACACCAAATAAACAATTAAAATTGAAAGCAGGTGGAAAACTTGCAGATTTAGCCCCAACTATGCTTGATTTAATGAATCTTAAAAAGCCAGAAGAAATGACTGGTGAAAGTTTGTTAGATAAGGAATAAAAGTATATGTTAAATCACACAAAAAAGATAAAAGAAATATATGAAAATATACAAAGAAAACTATTTTATATGATACCAGAAAAATGGGATGCATTATACTTATATAGTTCTATAATTGACGAGGATAAATCTGAAAAAGGAGAGTTATTTTTTTACTATATTCCGAAAGGAATTTTTAGAAAAAATCCTGTAAATGTGTATGAGATACCATCAAAATTCAACTTGGAAGAAACAGAGTATTTGAAGTTGGTAGAAGCTTTATACAAAAAGATAAAAGAATTAAGGAAAGAATTCAAAAAAGAAGAAACTGGAAGAGTATGGAGTAATGTAACAATAACTATACAAAATTTGAATTTTAAAGTTGAATATGATTATGAAGATTTAACTAATAGTATTTTTTCAAGTTATGAAAGACATATTATATGGAGATATAAATATCTAGGTATTGGACCAGAACAAGTAAATAAAGATGAAAAAGAAATTTTAAAAAGGTATATAACAGGAGCAAAAGTATTGTCAAGGAAAGAGCATTATGAAGCTGGTATTTATATAAAAGATATTAAAAATATAGTAGATTTCGATACAGAAAATTATGAAAGTACTCAAAATGTTGAATATGTGGCAACAAAAAATGATAAGAAAAAGAAAAATCAGATTTTATTGTCAGAAGATGAAATGAAAAATATGAAACTTTAATGTTATTAATTTTTAGATATAATGTATCATATAAATATCTAAAATAAAATAAAAGAAACAAAAAATAAAATATCGAAAGGAGCAAATAAAATGATTTATTCAAAAGAATTAGAAGAAATGTGTACAGTAGCAAAAGGAGTAAACCACGGGCCAGCACCAATTCCAGAAGAAGGAAAATGGGTAAAAGCAAAAGAAATAAAAGATATATCAGGACTAACACATGGAATTGGATGGTGTGCACCACAACAAGGAGCGTGTAAATTAACTTTAAATGTAAAGGACGGAATAATACAAGAAGCATTAATTGAAACAATTGGATGTTCAGGAATGACTCATTCAGCTGCAATGGCAGGAGAAATTTTAACAGGAAAAACAATTTTAGAAGCATTAAATACAGACTTAGTATGTGATGCTATAAATACAGCAATGAGAGAATTATTCTTACAAATTGTTTATGGAAGAACACAAACAGCATTCTCAGAAGGAGGACTTCCAGTAGGAGCAGGACTTGAAGATTTGGGAAAAGGACATACATCACAAGTAGGAACAATTTATTCTAGTACATTAAAAGGACCAAGATATTTACAATTAACAGAGGGATACATAGTAGAATTAGGATTAGATAAAGATGACCAAATTATAGGATATAAATATGTTCATCTTGGAAAAATGATGGAAAATATCAAAAAAGGTATAGACCCAATGGAAGCTATTGAAAAAGCTTCTGGTACTTATGGAAGATTTGATGAAGCTGTAAAGAAAATTGATCCTCGTGAAAAATAGAATGGAGAATTATAGATGATTAGCCCTGAAAGAGATAAAAAAATTTTTATGTATGTTAAACAACGTATTCAAAATATGCCAAATTCAAAATTGCAATTAGATTTATTAAATGCTATAGATGGTAAAAAATTATATTTAACATGTATACCACAAGAAGAGTTAAAAGAAATATTTGATAAATGCGAATATTATAATAGTGCTAAGCCACTAGAAGAAGAAATCAGATCAACATGGAAAGGAACAAACTGTTCTAATGAAGGAATTGAAGAGCCAGATGACATTGATGAAATGGAGTATGAATAATATATATAAATCGAATCTAAATAAAATCTGGAGGAAAAATGAAATTTGGATTGAAAAAAGAAATTATAGAAAGTATTATAAATATATTAAAGAAGTATAACGAAGTAGAAAAAGCTTGTATTTTTGGCTCAAGAGCAAGAGGGGATTACAGAAAGCAATCAGATATAGATATTGCTTTATTTGGAGAATATCTTACAAACGCAATAAATACAAAAATATATTTCGAAATAGATAGTTTATATTTACCATATAAAATCGATTTAATAAATATAAATACATTAAAAGAAGAAGAAAAATTTAGAGAAAATATCTTGAATGAAGGAGTGGAAATATATGCCAAATAATTTAAAAGAGAGTTATGAAATGTTTAAAAAAGCATATAAAAAGCTACAAAACTTTATTGAAACAGATGAAAAAACAGAAAAAGATATTGCGGCAATTATTCATGCTTACGAGTATACTTTTGAATTATGGTGGAAAACATTACAAAGATATTTGCAGGATTACGAAACAGTATCTGAATATGGACCTGGAGCTACCATAAGGAACGCATTTCAATTTGGAATAATAGATGATGGTCAGGCATATATGGATTTATTGAAAGATAGAAATTTAATAGCACATACATACAAAGAAAATATAGCAAAAGAAATTTATGAAAGAATAATAAATAACCATATAAAAACTTTAAATAAATTTATAGTAGAATTTAATAAAAAAATAGGATAATAAAAAAGGAGGAATAATAAATGGCAGTAACATTTGAAAGTTATGAAAGAAGAATAGACCAAATAAAACCAGTAATGGAAAAATACGGAAT
>CALXJX010000012.1 GCA_944388735.1 uncultured Clostridia bacterium | reverse complement strand
ATGAATTTCTTTAAATAATTTTTTTCTGATATCTATTCCAAATTTTAATAAAAATTGACTAATTTTTATTCCTTTTTTTACAGTTTCTAATTTTCCTTTTTTCTCTATTCCCTTCATAACTCTCTTATACATTGATTCGAATAATATTGGAACTGATATCATTGCTGTAATTTGATATTCTTTGATATTATCTGCTATATGACGAATTCCTTCACAAAAAGCTATACTTCCACCTCTTGAAATTGGATAAATAAATCCTACTGTACATTCGAAAGTATGATGTAAAGGTAAAAATGATAAAAATCTATCATTTTCATCTATTTTTATGACTGATGCAATATCAAATAAGTTAGCACAAATATTTGAATGAGATAGCATTACTGCCTTAGACATAGCTGTTGTACCAGAAGTAAATAGCATTATGCTCATTTTTTCATTATCAATTGGTGCATCTAAAAATTTTGTATTTCCTTGTTCTATTAATTTTTTACCTTCTTTAATTAACTCTCTTTGTGAATATATTCCATTTTCCTCTTTTTCTATATCCATAGAAATAAAATATTTTAATTGAGTATTTCCTTTTTCTCTTATTTGATTCATTATTTCATCATACTTATTTGAATAAACTATTGCCTTTACTTCAGATCGTACAATTAAATTTTCTATTTCGTTATCTGGTAAAGCTTTATCTAATGGAACTACAACTCCTACTCCTGTTACTGCCGCTAAATATGCCACTCCCCATTCATATCTATTTTCTGAGATAACTGCTATTCTTTCTCCTTCTAATCCCATGTCCAATAATTTTGTACCAAAATTATTAATATCGTCTCTAAATTCTTTGTGAGTTATATATGTAAATTTTTCTGGTTCTTCTGTTTTAAATATATATGCTGGTCTATCACCATATTTTTCTCCTGTTATTTTTAACATTTCTTTTAAGTTTTGATATTTTTGGCACTTATAAATTGGCTCTCTCATTTTATCACATTCCCTTCTATATCTTATTCTAGAAAAATCATACTTTTCTATTTCGTCTTTAATCCTTCTATTACTGTATTTTCAAATTCCTTATAAATTTTCATTATATCAAATTCTTCCTGATTTCTTAGCTTATAAACTAAACAAGAACAAATTAGTCCGTAAATTTCTGAAGCAATGACTTGTGGATTTCCATTCTTTATTTGTTTCTTTTCAATTCCTTCTTTTACAATGTCTTCTATTTTTTTTATATAGTCATATATATGTGTCTGACATTTTTGATTTCTTGCTTCGTTTCCCCAAAATTGACTCAAGAATATTTTTATTAAATCTTCATATTTAGCAACTATTTTTATTTGAATTAAAACAATTGCCTTTAATTTGTCTATATAATTATTAAATTTAGCAGTTTTTATGTCCACACTATTTTGTAGTAGTTTTATTCCTTCTTCTACTAAAAAATTAAAAATTTCTTCCTTGCTTGAAAAATGATAATACAAAGTTCCTTTTGCTACTCCAACTGTTGCCGTTATTTCTTCAATACTTGTTGCTTCATATCCCTTTTCAGCAAATAATTTCATAGATGTTTCAAATATCTTCCTTTTTGTCTTGTTCATATTTTATCACATTCCTTTTTAACCATTATAACTATTATATATGCAAACCTCATTAATTGCAATAGTTTATCTTGCTTTTATACTACTCATTCTAGTATAAGCTAATATTTTTTTGAGGTGTCATTATGACACCTCATTTTTAAATTATGCAAAAATACAAATTATACAAAAAACAAGTATTTTCCAGACGCAACTTAAAAAAAGATTATAATTTACAAGTTTAATTCCTAATGTATTTAATTCATCAAATTTTGCTATAATTTTTTCAATTTCTTCTTTTTCAGAAATTTGCTTTTCTAACATATACTCTTTCGCTAAGAATTTTGCCTTTATCATAGCATCTGTTTCTAAATAATTTCTAATTAATAAATATATCATACTTAATATTAATAATATTGATAAAAACATCATTTCATGGACTAATAGTCCCATTATTGCCAAAATACTTATAATAAAAAAATACACAAAATAAAAATTAGAAAAAATAAAATTAAAAGATAATATTCTTTTGTCTTGGACAGAATGTAAACATTCATGTGCAATGGTTTGAATTCTAGTATAACTATCCCTCATATTAGCAATCAATATTTTATTTGTAGCAGCAATATACAAGCAATTGGTAGCATCTTTATCTTCTTCAATCACTACATTTTCATTTTTTAGCATTTTTAAATAATCCTTACAAATTTCTATATTCTCAGGATATTTACTAGCTATTTTATCTAATTCATCATCTTTTGCAATTTCCTCTATCTTTTTCTTACTATATCGAAAAACAATTCCTAGTATAACTGTTAACACAACAAGAACAATTGTAACAAGAATAAATTCCATTTAATATTTCTCCTTGTAAAGATTTGCTAAAATAACAATTCACAATTATCATATATAAAATATCTAACTTTTTTATTAATTAATAACTTTACTGTATTACATCTCTTATTGCTTCACCTATTATTTTATTGACATCAGCAATAACTATATTAAATTTTGTTTCAGCTTCAAAATAATTTTTTGCATCTGGATTAGCAATCAATTCTGCGTATAAGTCCTGCATTTTCTTATATTTCTCTTCGTCATTTTTCCCTGTTTGCATAGCTGTTAATTGAACTTCATATCTAAGTGTATCAAATTCTTTTATTTTTTCTTTTAACCTTGAGTTTAACGAAATTGCTTGCTTTGCCATTTTATAGTTATTGTATTCTTCTGATTTTCTTATTTCTGCAGCTAAGTTATTTGCTGTATCATAAATATTCATTTCTACATCATTCCTTTTGTTTATATTATTTTTTATTCTATAAATATTAAAAATATGATCTTAAATTTTAAGTTACTATTCATTAATGCTTATATATTTGGACTATGTATTACTATTTGTACTACTATTTGTGTTACTATTTGTATTTGTTGTTTCTTCAGTAGTTGGTGCTTCTATAATTATGTCTGCTGTTGTTGGGCAAATATGTATAAATGTATTTCCGTCATTAACTTCTATTTCATTTCCTTCTAAATCTTGATATTTTGTTTTTTCATCTCTTGCCTCTTTTATACATTTTATTTTTATAGCTTTACCATTTGTAATATAATATCCGTCAAATGTTCCAATATTTTTTAAACCTTGCCTTCCTTTATTTTCAGAATCATTTAATGTATAATTATCGCACATAGTAATTATTATATTTTTAGTAGTTACTGGCTCACCAGTATCCCAATCAGTCTGTTCTTTATTTCTAGCATATCTTTCATAAACTTTATTTTCTTCATCATAATAATACTCTACTGTTTGTAAAGTTGAATGTGGTATAGTAACACTTACTGCTCCTTGACCAGCTTCTAGTTTTACTTCATCTGTCACATAATTTAATACACTTTCTTTTGTTGAAGTTGTTCTGTAGTTTTTGTTTTTAGCTGATTGTAATATTTTTTCTGTACTTGTAACAGCATTATGTGGAGCATACTTATCTTTTACTCTCCAAAATGTTGTTCCATCTTCTTGAATTCCATTAATATGTTGAATACTATATTTTTGAATATCACTTTCTGCTTGAGGACTTTGACCAAAATGAACATAAAGTGCATCATTTTCCATAGCATAATCTAAAAAGTAATGCCTAGCACTTCTTACAGGCCCAATCTTTTCTAAGTTTACACCTTTAAATAAAGCCATTAGCCTAGTTTCTCCGCCTTCTGCTATTGCCTCATATACAATATATGCTTGATTTAAACCTGCCTGTGGCCATGCTTGGTTGTGATTGTCTATCATAACAGCAATTGGTCTATCATTTCCTTTATAAATTTGCACTTCTTTTTTCTCTTCTTCTTTGTCTAGTCCTGCAATCATAATATTGTTTTCTGTTCCAGATGTCTCTTGTTCTTCTTTATCCTTTATTATTTTATAAGCAAGAACTCCTCCTGCTACAATGACTAGTATTACTAATATCGTTATTAATATTTTTACTCCACCTTTTTCCACTTTTGCCTCCTTATTTTCTGTTCTATTTGTGCCATTGGGGACGTGTTTTTTTGGCACAAAAATTATTATTTATTTAAAAATTATTTTTTATATTTATATATTTTGTGCCAAAAAAACACGTCCCCAATGGCACAAATAGTACAAATAGTGCCTTCTAATTTCTAGTAATTTTTAATTTATTTAAAATTTTTTCCTCTTTTGGTCTCATTTCCTTTTTATCTTCTTCTTTTATATGATCATAACCCATTAAATGATAAAATCCATGCACAACCATATAGCTTAATTCTCTTTCAAAACTATGATTATATTCAATTGCTTGTTCTTTCACTTTATCAATTGATATAATAATATCCCCTAATATATCTTCATAAATAAAATCATTATTTTTTATTTTCTCTTCTAGTTCTTCTTTTTCAAACAATGGAAAAGAAAGTACATCAGTTGTTTTATTTATATTTCTATATTTTTTATTTACCTCTTGTATTTTTTCTGGTGTTGTTAAGGTAATTGTAATATATAGTTTTGAATTTTCTAAATTTTCTTCTTTAAAACATTCTGCTAGTACTTTTCTTATAATTTCATCATATTCACTTTTTTCTTCTACGTCTTGATATATTATCTCATACATCTTATGCAACTTCTTTCACTTTTATGTATTTTCCTTCTGATTTATATGAATTTTTCAATTCTCGCATAGCTCCATAGTCTATTAATTTTCTTTTATAATATTTGATAATTTTACTATAATCTGTTTTGTCATTTGCAATTTTTTTAATATCATTTTTTATGAATAGTATTTCTTTTTGCTTTATATATTCTATAAAGTCTGTCTCTTTTATTTTTAATATTTGTTGATATTTACTCCAAAAAGTTTTAAATTCTTCTCTATCTTTTGGATTTTCCCAATATACTTTTGTTGATAAAAGCTTTATATTATAGTCTTCTATTAAATTAATTAACATCGAATATGCTCTTTCTCTCTTTGTTGCTATTTTTGTGTCTTGGACTAACAGTCTAGCATCTCTTAAAAGTTTTTCATAACATTGAGAAGCAACAATTAATGGTAAGCTATGTGTAAATAATTTTCTACTAATTCCTAATAGTACAGTGTTTTTTTCTATTATATCTTTTGTGTCTAGTTTTCCTACTGAATAACTTTCATATTTTTCATATTCATTCACTACTTTTTTTAATTCAGGATCATCATTCTTTTCCATTTTCAATGATAATATATTTTGTATATAATCTTCTAATGTATAAAATATTTTATTATATACCCATTCTTTTGAAGATTCATATACATTTGTAGTATCAGCTAATTTTATAGAATAATTTTTTAATATTGCTTTATATAATGAATCCATTTTAGATAGATAAAATGGTATATATTTTTCTAATATTTTGTCTTTTCCAGATATTTTTATATCTTCATAGTCTAATTCTAATAAATATTTTTGTTTTCTATTTTTGTATTCTACAAATTCGCTTTCTTTTAAAGATGTTACTTCATAATATTTAGATAATGCATTTTTTTCAAATTCTGTTGCTGTATTATTTCTTACTTTTTTATATATAGAGTCCATTACATATTTATCTAATGACTCCAAATATGCTTCGTAACAATTATCATATTTTTTCTCTAGTTCTGCTTTATCGTAATTTTCGTTGTCTGCTACATAATTTTCATAAGCTTTTATTACACTATTTCTTTTTATAGAAATTAACATTCCATTAATACCTATTTTTGTTGGTATTAACATTTTTGTTAATGTGTTTGTTATTTTACTAAAAAAATTTGTGTTAGTTCCAACTATTCTAAGACTTTTTTCTTCCATTTTAATCATCCCTTCAAAATACGATTTTTTCATTAGTCCCTATATTTTCAAGTACTTCATAAGTAACAAAAACATCAACTCCATCTTCTTTTTGATATGTGTTTACATTTTTGCCTACTATCGAATCTTTATTCTCAATTTCTTTGTCTAGCTCCTCTTGTAATTCTTGTATCCCTATGTTTTTTGCTTCTTCGACTTCGTACGTTTTTCGTATTTCTTCTACTTCTTTATTTGTTGTTTTTATAATAGAAATTGGCAAATAAAAATCTGAAAATATTTTAAATTTATTCTCCGTTTCTATTGTATCATAAATTTCAAATTTTGAAACCCCTTTATGAAAATTTATTTTAAAATTATTAAATTTTATGGAATATAAGTCTTCTGTATTTCCTGTCTCCCTTCTTTCCGTAGTATTGTATGGTACCTTTTTATATTTTGTATACCATACTTTTGCCTCTATTTCTCCCTGTGCATGAACATATCTAATGCCTGTATATTTTCCTTCCATCCAGCCATTAATTAAAACATCTCCTACATTTACTGTGTCTCCCACTTTTACATTTGCAGTTCCTGTTTGTGCATTTATTTTTGTTATTACTCCTACTTTATCAGATACTATATTGCAGTATTCTTCTTCGTCTATAATATCTGGTTTTTCATCTGCTTTTACAACTTTTACAATTACATTTGTTCCTTTCATTTCTATTCCAATCCATGCAATATCTTGCCTTTTTAAACGAATTTGATTTATTATTTCTTTCATATCTATTGAAGATTTTAATTTTCCTACTTGTAATCCTGCTTCTTCTATGTCTTGGTATATATTTTGAAGCTCTTGATTATTTTCTTCTATTATATCTATATTCCAAATAAAGTTTGAACTTATGATAATAAATGCAAGAACAATAAGTAATAATATTAAAAAGATTTTTCTCTTTTTATATCTATGTAATAAAAATGGTAATCCTTTTTTATTTTTTATTTTTACACTACATTTGGTTTTCTTGGCAGCTTTGCATATTTCTTTGAATTCTTTTTTTCCCACATTTAAGTATAGTCTCACATTTTTTTCTCTTTTTAAGTTCCATATCGTGATTTTGTTATTTGTACAAATATTAATAAATCTCTCAATATAATATCCTTCTATTATAACTCTTACATAACCTAAGATATAATTTAAAATAATTTTAATAAACATTTTTCTCTCCTAATCTTCCACTCTTTCGAATTCCAGACTCTCTATTTTTCCAGTTACTTTTATGTCATCATTTGTCATGTTTTGTAAATTTAGATTAAATCCATTTACATTTATAATTCCTATGTGAGTGTTAATTCTTACAAAAAATTCTTCGTATTCTAGAATTCCTTTGAAGTTTTCTATAATTATTTCATCAAATCCTGTAATAATAACTTTAGGAATATTAGAACAGACTTCTTTTGGTAATTCTAATATTTTATCTATTCTGTTAAATTTACCTTTTTTCATTTTTTCATCAAACCTTTCTCTTAGGCATTTTCTCTTCTTTACTTCTTATAAAGTATATAGTTTTGTATTGATAAAATTACAGATATATTTTTTATTATTATTCAAATTCGTCTAATGATTTAAATTCATATCCCAAGTTTTTCGCTTCTTTTATAACAGCATCTAAAATGTTTGTGTTTGTCTTTGAGTTTCCATGTAATAACATAATTTCTCCATTATGCAAATTGTCTAATATTTTCTGCTTTGCAGTTTCTTCTTCGGGTTGTTTGTCTTCGTTCCAGTCTTGATATGCAAATGACCACATAACTGTTTTATACCCTAAGTTTTGCGTTAATTTTAATGTTCTTTCACTAAATTCTCCCATTGGTGGTCTTATATATTTCATTTCATATCCAAATTTTTCATAAATTGCTTGATGTAAGTCCATTATTTCTGCTTTTAGTTTTTCGTCTTCTAGGTCTGGCATACTTTTATGATTAACAGTATGATTTCCTACTATATGACCATCATCAATCATTTGCTTTACTAACTCCGGCTGTGTATTTAAGTAGTGTGCGGTAATAAAAAAAGTTGCTTTCACGTCATTGCTTTTTAAAATCTCTAAAATTTGAGATGTATATCCCGCTTCATACCCCTCGTCAAATGTTAGATATATTGTTTTGTACTCCTCATTTCCTAAGCAAATCCCTCCGTTTTGCTCAAGTATCTTTTTATTTTGTATTCCTACATCTGGTTGTTCGTGATTGTCATTTCTTTTTATTCCCCAACCTATTTTTTTATTACTTACACTATTTGTCGATGTTGCAATTTCGTCTTGTTTAATATTCGCAGATATTACACTTAATGAAAAAATCCCTACTATAAGCATCATTATAATTATTTTTTTCTTACCAATTAACAAACTTATCAACTCCATTCCTTTTTAATTTTATGTTTTTTTTATAAAAAAATAACTATTTTACTAATTCTCAGATTTTGTCAAATATACATTCTTTTTACATTTTTTTCCATTATTTTTTTTAATCAAATATATCGTTCCATCTTTAAAATCTAGTAATATTAATAGTTTCATATATTTAAGAAATTTACAAGTAGCCCCTTGACAAGATAGCACTTTTATCATATATTAATACTGCTATTGGAAAAATAAGGAAATTTTGTCAAGTTATGTTGATTGTATTTTTCCAATTTTAATTTAATTAGGGGGATATTACATGTTAAATTTCGTAATATGTGATGATAATTTAAATATCTTAGACAAATTAGAAAAATTATTAAATAATATATTTTTGAAAAATAACTATACTGCTCAAGTAGGACTAAAAACAGATAGTTTTGAAGGAGTTTTAAATTATATGGATTCAAATAAAGTTGATGTTCTTATGTTAGATATCAATTTAAAGGCTAATCAATCTGGTTTAAAATTGGCTGAAGCTGTAAGAAAAAAAGATAAAGATGTTTACTTAATTTTTACTACCGGTCATTTAGAATATGCTATGGTTGCGTATAAATACAAGACATTTGACTATTTAGCTAAACCTATCACTTATGATAGACTTGAAGATACAATAAAACGATTATTTGAAGATATTAATGGAATGCCAAAGAAGTATATTAAAATTGATAATAAAAATACTCTGGTTGATGCTGCTGAAATTTTATATATTAAAAGAGATGGTATGAAATTAATTTTTCATACCTCTTCTTGTAATTATGATATTTACAGTTCTTTTAATAAATTTCAAAGTAGATTACCTGATAGTTTTATAAGATGTCATAAATCTTATATTGTTAATATTTTTGCCATTAGAAATGTTGATTCTGTTACTAACACTATCTATTTTGAAGATGGCTCTATTTGTACTATTGGTCCTAAGTATAAAAAAGAGTTTTTGGAGGTTTTAAAAAATGATGGAATTATTGAATAATATTTGGAATGTGCTAATTACACCTAGTGAGTTAAATACTAAACTATTTATCTTGCCTTTCAATTTTATAGAAATGTATTTATTCATGACATTATTTCTAACAATATTTAATATATCTAGTAACAGAAAAAAAAGAATATATTTCGTAGTAATTACCTCTTTAGTGATAATACTAACAAATTTTACAATTCCTAATCCTTTTAATGTGTTTATAAATTATATATTATTTTTCATATTGATATTATTAATATTTAAAACTACAATCTTAAAAGCTTTAATATCAGTTGTATCTTCTGTTGCCATATTTGCATTAATTGGTGGTTTAATATTAAACCCATATATTACGATACTAAATATAACTACTACACAATTGTCAAACACTCCAATTTACAAAATTGTCAATCTATTAATAATGTACTTTATCGTCTTTTTAATTATTATAATGTTGAAAAATCTAAATTTTAAAATACTATTATCTGAAGATATTGATAAAAAGACTAAAAAAATAATATTTCTTGACCTTATATTTGGTATCATCACTCTTATAGTCCAAGCCTTTATAACATTTTATTATATTGATAAACTACCAATAATCATCACTTTTTTAAGTTTCATATCATTACTAGCATATTTTAGTATCAGTATATATAGTTTAACAAGAGTAATGAAATTAAGTATTACTACTAAAAAACTAGAGAGTGTCGAAGAATATAATAAAACTTTACATATTTTACATGATAGCGTTAGAGGTTTCAAACATGACTTTGATAATATCATCACTACAATAGGTGGATACATAAAGACTAATGATATAGAAGGACTAGAAAAATATTATGCTGAACTTGTTGATGATTGTCAAAAAGTAAATACTCTTTACATTCTAAATCCTGAAATGATTAACAATCCTGGCATTTATAATTTGCTAACTAATAAATATTATGAAGCTGAATCTAAGGGCATCAAAGTTAATATGACTATTCTTCTTGATTTAAATACTTTAAAAATGAAAATCTATGAATTTGCAAGAATATTAGGAATTTTATTAGATAATGCTATAGAGGCTAGCTCGGAATGTAAGGAAAAAATAATAAATATTTCTTTTAGAAATGATGAAAAAAATAATAGACAATTAATTAAAATTGAAAATACATATAATAATAAAGATGTCGATACCACAAAAATATTCACAAAGGGGATTTCAGGAAAGGAAAATCACACAGGATTAGGATTATGGGAAGTACAAAATATTTTAATGAAAAACAATAATATTTCATTATTTACTTCTAAAAATAGCAGATTCTTTTCTCAGCAACTAGAAATTTATGAACAAATCGGAAAGCCTTAAAATTTGTACTAATTTAATCTTTTTTTCGTTGGCTTTCCGTAAATTTGTTCACGCGCCAAATTTCTGAAAGAAATTTGTGTGCAATTGCTAGAGCGAAGCGATTTTTATACAATAGGAAAGAATGACTTTCCTATTGTATAAAAATTAAAAACAGCTTTTAGCTGTTTTTATGCGGATTGCAATATAACTTTTAAGTTATAACTAGTTGGCAAAAACATTGTCGAACTATTTTTGCCAAGCTTAAATACTAATTAATCTTTTTTAATTAAACTTGCTGGCATTTTTGGTTGATGAAATACCCATACACCACAACAAGCTGTATTTGTTGATTTAGCATATTTTTCTGCTATTTTAGCTAAGAATTTTAACATATAAAATCCCCCTTCTTTGGTAATAATATAAATACAAAAACATTACCGGTATTTGTTTTGTATTAAACATTTTGAGTTGAAGTATTTGTATACACTTCATAACCATATTTATTGTTTGTCAATCTATACGCTATTTTTGTTATGGTCAAAGTTTGGACGAAATTTCCTAGTATCAATATATTACAAATTATATTATTCTGAATAAAAGCTGCAACTAATAATCCAATTGTAAAAGTAATATATGATAATATTCTTTTTTTCTTCCTATCCTTTTTGGCTAAGATAGGTACATTTTCTGTATCTGCTGGTGCATATAAAGTTATCATAATTATTCCAAATATCCATATTACTGCTATCAATATGTATTTTACAATTGGCTCAATAATTATATACTTTGATATTAATGCTATCCCACAGTAAAATAATGTAGTTCCTATTATACAACCAATATGTGTCTTAAGGTGAAATCCTCCTGAAAAAGATTTATATGGTAATAGCAAAAGAAATGTTATTAATGTTTCTTTAAAAATCCCCAAAAAATACGCAATTAATAAAACTAAAAATGTCTTTGGAATTTCTCCAATAATGTTTTGCAAACCATACATTATGATTTCTGCTTTTTCGTCATCAACTTCAGGCATTTCTTTTTTGATTTTGTTGGTTAAAAATGTACAGATATTGTCTATCATTTTTTCACCTCTTTTTCTTAAGCTGTTTTAATTTTATCACTGCTGAAAAATCATTACTCATTTGTTTTATAAAAATATGTTTTTATTTTATGAAAATCAAGTTTATATTTTTTCATATAATTTTTATTATATAAAATACGTAAAAGAAGCAGATTTAAAATCACACTTTTAAATCTACTTCTTTTAAAATACACCATGTCCCAATTGGTTCGGGCAAATCTTTGAAAACCATTTGTTCCTTTGTGATAGGGTGCTCTATTGTTAAATTATATGCCCACAAGGCTATCTGTTTTCCTTTTCCTCTTGTTCCATATTTTTGGTCTCCAAATATACTATGCCCAAAATTTGATAATTGCACTCTTATTTGATGATGTCTCCCTGTATGTAAATTTATCTTTAACAAGCTCAAATCTTTAACATTATTATAAGCTAAAACTTCATAGTCCAATTTAGCATACTTGGCATTCTTTTTTTCCTTGCTGACAACTTTACTCATATTATTTCTTTCATCTTTATATAAATAATCTTCTAAAGTTCCTTTATTCTCTTCTATTTTACCATTAACTACGGCCAAATATTCTTTTTTAAAAGTCTTTTCTCTTACTTGGTTACTAAGTCTTGAAGCAGCTTTTGAAGTCTTTGCAAAAACCATTACTCCTCCAACAGGTCTATCTAATCTATGTACTAAACCTAAATACACATTTCCTGGTTTATGATATTTTTCTTTGAGATATTCTTTTATTATTGTAAGCATATCAATATCATCTGTTTTATCTGCTTGTGAAGGCACATTAGGCGGTTTTTCTACTACTATTACATGATTATCTTCATAAATCACTTTCAAATTTTGCATTTTTTTGTTTTCATTCCTTTATCTATTTTAACTTTATATTTTTTACTTAATTAAATACTTTCCCATCTTCCATATATACCACAAGGCAAAACAAGTTTTGATTCTTCCATTGGAAGTCCTATTTCTCCAGATTCAAGTTTTCCTTTATATTTTTTTGCTACTGTTAAATTTAAAATATTTTCTAATACTTTACTTGATATTCCAGTTGTATATGAATTTATCAAGAAAAATAACGGATTATCTGATAATACATTTACACAAAGTTCTACTAAGTCATATATATTATTTTCAAACTGCCAGATTTCTCCTTTTGCTCCTCTTCCATAAGAAGGTGGATCCATTATGATAGCATCATATTTATTTCCTCTTCTTATTTCTCTATTCACAAATTTTATAACATCATCTACTATGAATCTAACAGGCTTTTTTCCTAGTCCTGATGAAATAACATTTTCTTTAGCACACATTGTCATTCCTTTTGAGCTATCTACATGACATACACTCGCACCTGCATACAAGCATGCAACTGTTGCTCCTCCTGTATATGCAAATAAATTTAATACTTTTATTTCTCTCTTTTCAGAACTAATTTTATTAATCATCCAATCCCAATTTACAGCCTGCTCTGGAAATAATCCTGTATGTTTAAATCCCATTGGTTTTATATTAAATGTTAAGTTTTTGTATTTTATTTGCCATTGTTGAGGTATTTCTTTATTAAATTCCCACGAACCTCCACCTGTTTTGCTTCTATGATATGTTGCATTAATTTGTTTCCATTTATTTGGGAAACTTTTATTTTTCCATATTATTTGTGGATCTGGCCTAGATAATATTACATTACCCCATTTTTCTAATTTTTGCCCGTCTGCCATGTCTAATATTTTATAATCTTTCCATTCATTTGCTATTTTCATTTTTATCTATATTTTTAATAAGTTTTTATACTTAATCGCATTTCTTCCTAAAGTTACAAATCTGGTCTGAAAAAATTAAATAATTATTTTTCAACCTTACTAATTAAAAATATTACTATCCTCCCTTTATATTTAGAATAGTAATATTTTATCATATATTTATAGATTTTCCAACAGTTTTAAGAAATTATATATCATGACTACATTAAGAATTGAAAATATTAGGAATGTTATTGCTGTTACTGTAATAAGTTTATGCCTTCTCATCGTCTTAATTATTCTCTTTACTAACCTTGCATGTCCTATTTGTAGCTTGTCCATTTTTGTATTATATCTAACTTGAAATATCTCATCTTTTGCATATTCCATAAATAATCCCCTCCCTTATTTATATTATATATATGCGGGATTTTTATTTTTATGACTATTCTTTTTAATATTTTTTTCAAATTATAATTATTTTACAACATTTTCCCTTAACTAAAAATCAGGCACCCTATTAGAGTGCCCAATTTGTATTCATTCTTCAACATCTTCGTTCTTTTTTCTTCTCTTTCGAGCTTTAAAATTAATTCTAAAAACATTAAAATCTAAATGCCTTCCCAGGAAAATTCCTGTTATTAATAGTGCTACAACAAGTGAAATAATTGCTTGTCCGGAATATCCACAATAAAAGTTTATAAAAACATTTATTATCTCTTTACCCCGAAATACAATAACTCCAAGCACTATCAACACAACAAATACTCCAACCCCTTCAAAAATAACTTTTAAATTTCTCTTCATGTTTTTACCCCCTTTTGTTTTTGCATTTTTGAAGTTCATCTTTTTAGATGTTGTATTGGCATTATATCATATCTTTTGCACAACTTTCAAGATTTACAAATAACCATTTAAATTGCAATTCTATACTAGCACTTAAGTCAAAATTTTGGGAATACGTAAAATTATTACATATTCCCAATTGAATAATAATTAATGAGTTACAACAATTCAATTTGACTTTTTATCACTCAATATATATTTCCAATTTTATCAAATGGAAAAAATCTAAAAAAAGCGATTCCCTCAATCTTATCCAATGGAATACATCCAAAATCTCTGCAATCTGTACTATGATTTCTATTATCTCCTAGTGCAAATACACAATTTTCTGGTACTATAAAATCATCAAAGCCCTTATGCAAAGTGGTATCCATAACCTCTGTCGTTACCCCTTCTTTCAAATAATCCTCTTCTAGTTCTATATTATTTATATATATTTTTCCATCTTTTATTCTAATATGTTCATTTGGTAATCCTATAACCCTTTTTATGTAGCTTTCTTTACCAAATTCTAAAACATAATATATAAATTTATAAAATAAATTATTAGGTTCATTTTTATATTCCGCAATTGGATTCTCTTGGTTTATCTCATTTGAAGTATATTTTTTTTTACTAGGAGCTTCAAAAGTAATAATTTCTCCTCTATTTGGCATCTTTTTTGAAATTCTAATAGTTCTATTCAATAATAGTCTATCATTACTCTCCAGTGTTGGGTTCATAGAAACCATATTTACTATAGTTGGAGTAATAATAAAATATCTAAATAGCAAAGCCAAAGTGATTGCAATTATAATACAAATAATCCAATCTAAAATCTCTTTTCTAATTTTGAAATTAAAATCACTTCTTAGTTTATTATCTTTTTTTGATACTTCTTGCATATTTTTTCACCTCTATTAAAACTGTTTTTTCCATTTTTTTACAAATTTATTCTACCATATTATTTATATCCGAGCAACTATTATTTATTATAAAATCAAAATTTTATACTTTATTGTATCAAAACACCTATACTTGCCTCCCTCTTATATTCATGTTATAATTACTTCATACCATAAATAGGGAAAAATCCCTTTACTTCACTACAAGGAGGAATTCAATGATGAAGAAAATTTTTGGTATATCTTTACTTGTATTTCTCGCTATATTAACAGTCTTTCATATAGACTGTATAAGAGCTAGAAAATTCACCACTCTAAAAAATTGGTATAGCAAGTAAAGTAAGGGGCGAATACTTTTTTCGCCCCTTTATTAAATAGTTAATAACTATTTATAATTATATTTAAAAATAATTTTATTCAAATATTTATACTCTCTATATATTTTTTAACTCATTTGCCAATTCTTCTGTTATTCCTGGCACCTTCATTAATTCTTCTACACTTGCATTTTTTATTTTATCAACACTTCCAAATTTCTTCAATAATTTTTGCTTTCTTGCTTTTCCTATTCCTTTAACATTATCCAATTCAGACTTAGTTATGTCTTTATCTCTCAACTTACGATGATATGTAATTGCTGTATCGTGAACAGTATCTTGGAATCTAGTTATCAGATTCATAAGATTATTTGAAATTTCTAGCTCTTTTCTATTTTCATCCATTAAAGCCCTTGTTTGATGCTTATCATTTTTTACCATTCCAAAAACCGGAATATTTAAATTATATTTTTTAACAGCATTCTGAATAGCTCTAATTTGAGTAATTCCTCCATCGGCAAAAATAACATCTGGTAATTTTCCAAACCCTCCATTTGGACTATCAATAGAATGTTTTAATCTTCTTGTTATTACTTCTTCCATGCACCTTGGATCATCTTGTCCATACACCGTTTTTATTTTAAATCTTCTTGACAAATTCTTTTTTATTACTCCGTCTTGTAATACGCACATTCCAGCTACTGTATATTCTCCAGAAATATTAGAAATGTCAAAAGTTTCAATTTTTCTTGGAATACTTTCTAAATTAAGTACTTCTTTCAATTCCATTAAAATCTCACTTTTATCTCTTTCTTTATTTTCAAGAGTAACTTTAGCATTATTTTCTGCCATTTCAACAAATCTTAATTTTTCGCCTTTTTTTGGGCTCTTTATTTCCACTTTTTTTCCTAAACTTGTGGATAACCATTCCTCTATTGCTTCTTTATCTTCGATTTCTTCTCTCACCATTATTTTATTTGGAATATTAGGATTATCCAAATAATATTGCTTGATAAATCCTGATAAAATTTCTGTATCTTCCATATCTTTTAAATCTGTATAGAAATAATGTTCTCTTCCAACCATTTTACTTCCTCTCACAAAGAATATTTCTATACAAATTTCCAACTCAGATTTTGCTAATCCTATAACATCTATATTGTTTTCAGAAATATTAGAAACTTTTTGCTTTTCTGAAGCTCTATCTATTGCTTGTATTTTATCTCTTATATATGCTGCTTGCTCAAAATCCAGTTTTTTAGATGCTTCTTCCATTTCTCTTTGCAAATCTTTTAAAACTTTATCTGTTTTTCCTTCTAATAAATCAATTATCTCATCTATTTGTTTTCTATAATCTTCTTTAGAAATATATCCCATACATGGTGCAAAACATCTATTAATATGATAATTTAAACAAGGCCTTGTACGTTCTTTTAATGTTTTGCACTGATGTATTTTATATTTTTGCTTAATAAAATCTAGCATTTCCTTTGCAGCACCTGGGTTTGGGTATGGTCCAAAATACTTAGAGCCATCATTGATTAATCTTCTCGTCATAGAAACTCCTGGAAAATCAGATTTTACATCTATTTTTATGTATGGATATGTTTTATCATCTTTTAATAAAACATTAAATTTAGGTCTATTCTTTTTTATAAGATTACACTCTAAAATCAATGCCTCCGCTTCGTTATCTACAACAATATATTCAAAATGGTCAATTAAACTTATCATTTTTTCAATTCTAGCTGTCCTATCTTTTTTTTGAAAATATTGCCTAACTCTATTTTTTAATGATATCGCTTTTCCCACATATATTATATTGTCATCTTTGTCCCTCATTACATAAACACCTGGTTTATTAGGTAGGTTTTTCAATTCTTCTTCTAAGTTAAACATACTGTCTCCTTTTCTAATAATATATATCTTTAAGTTTCATCTTAAATCTATAATGTTTATCCTATATACAATTTTATTATATACTAATAATGTTACTTAAAACAATAGTTTTTATCTATTTCACATTAAATATTTACTCATAAAAATACACCATAAATTCTAAATATTTCACCTAAAATTTATGGTATATTCAAAATTCCTCTTATTTGTCATAATAAATCCCTTCACATTAAATTTAGTCTGTTTCGCCTTCTAGTATAACTTTGTTGTCTTGACTTAAAATAACTTTACTTGTACCTTCTCCGTCTGTCTCAACTCTTACACCGGCATCTTCTAATGTTTTTATATGTTCATACATTGTTGTTGCAGCACTTATATAGCCTTCCCTGTAATAGAACATATAGTATGTAATTATTCCTAGAGCAATAACTAATATGATAACTATTACTAAAAGTATTTTACTTATCTTATTCATAGTATCACCCCCATATACTTATATTATAGCACAATTTACAAATTTTGTATAGACAACCAAGCTTTAGAGTAACAGTTCAGTGATTAAAGGAGAAAGTATGATTTCTTGAACAAGCTTCGAATGTGCCGTGGAATAGATGTATAAATTCTTAGCTTTAAATAACTGAGGAAGCGTGATTAACGAGAGGCTCGGTTATTTAAAGCTTAGAATTTATAATTTATGTAACAAGCCGAGAAGATTGTGAAAGAAAGCATACTTTCTCCTTTAATCACTGAACTGTTGCTTCAAAAAAATCAAAAAACCTTGCACAAATCAGAGATTTGTTGTAATATAATATAGTAAATTGAAAGAAATGCAAAAAAATAACAAAAAAAAGGAGGTATATTGTAATATTATAAAAGAAAGCGCCAGGACAGAAATGTCGACGAGGACTAAGGTTATCGAAAAACTCGGCGGATGCCTTAGTGGCTTTAGCTTAAGTCACAATATCAATACAAAAAATAGTAGAAATGCTATAACAAAAATTGATATATTAAGCCTTTATTTAGCATGACTTTCAATTCCAATACTAATTTAAAATTACATTATAGGAAATACCAATTGCCATAATGTAAAGAAATATAAGGAGGCTATATACTATGTGTGGAATTGTAGGTTACATAGGTAATAAAAAAGCAAGTCCTATTTTAATCAATGGACTTTTAAGATTAGAATACAGAGGATATGACTCAGCAGGTATTTCAACAATAGAAAAAGAGGGACTTTCTCTTATGAAAGATAAAGGAAGAGTTAAAAACTTATATAATATTGAAGGAATTGATAATTTAGAAGGCACTATTGGTATCGCACATACTAGATGGGCTACTCATGGAAAACCTTCAAAAGAAAATTCTCATCCTCATACAGATAACAGTAAAACTTTCAGTGTTGTTCACAATGGAATAATTGAAAATTACAATGAAATCAGAAAATTTTTAAGTGAAAAAGGATATAGTTTCTATTCTCAAACAGATACAGAAGTTATTCCTAATTTAGTTCACTATTATTATACACAAGATGTTCAAACAGATAATTTAAAATTGCTAAGAGCCGTAAAAAATGCATGTTTTGATTTAAAAGGTAGTTTTGCAATAGAAATTATATGTAAAGATTATCCTGATAACATGATTGTTGTCAGAAAAGATAGTCCTTTAGTAATAGGAAAAGGAGACGGTGAAAACTATATTTCATCTGATATCCCAGCAATTTTATCTTTTACTAGAAATTTCTATTTCTTAGAAGATTTAGAATTTGTTGTTTTAAGCAGAAATGATATAACTTTCTATGATAGAAATTTAAATCCTATTAAAAAAGAAACAAAAACAATTGAGTGGAATGCTTCTAGCAGTGAAAAAGATGGCTACGAAGATTTTATGCTTAAAGAAATTTACGAGCAGCCTACAGCTATCAGAGAAACTGTAGGTGCTAAATTTAGTGAAGATTCTAAATGTGAATTTGAAGAATTAAATTTTTCTAAAGAATATTTAGAAAGTTTAAATAAAATTTATATTATTGCATGTGGTACTGCTATGCATGCTGGTTTAGCCGGGAAAAATGCAATTGAAAAACTTTGCAAAATTCCAACAGAAGTAGATATTGCTTCTGAATTTAGATATAGAAATCCTATAATAGATAACAAAACTCTTTGTATTTTTATATCACAATCAGGAGAAACTGCTGATACTATTGCAGCATTAAAACTTTCTAAAGAAAAAGGTGCTAAAACATTAGCTATAACAAATGTTATTGGTAGTTCTATTACAAGAGAAGCCGACTACTCTATTTATACACACGCAGGTCCAGAAATAGCTGTTGCTTCCACAAAAGCTTATACTTCTCAAGTTGTTCTTTTAGTTGTATTAGCAATTTACTTTGCTGAAATATTAGGATTAGAAAATAGTTATATTACTTCTTTGAAAAAGGAAATTTTGGAACTTCCTAAAAAAATTGAAGAAGCACTAAAAAATTCAGAAATAGTTAAAGATTTTTCAAAAAAAGTATATCAAGAAAAAGACATGTTTTTCTTAGGTAGAGGTATTGATGAAACAGTTGCTAAAGAAGGATCTTTAAAATTGAAAGAGATATCTTACATTCATTCAGAAAGCTATCCTGCTGGAGAATTAAAACATGGGCCTATAGCTTTAATTGAAAATGGTGTAACAGTTATTTCTATTATGACAGACAGTAACTTGGTTGAAAAAACTGTTAGCAATATTCAAGAGGTTATAACTAGAGGTGCTAAAACATTGGTAATTACAAATCAGAATATAGATGTTAATCAATTTGATATGGTTATACAAATTCCTGATACAAATCCTTTAGTTTCTCCTATATTGTCTATTATCCCACTTCAATTATTTTCTTATTATATTTCTAAAGAGAAGGGATTAGATGTTGATAAACCAAGAAACTTGGCTAAGTCTGTAACAGTTGAATAATTATTTAGATATATAAAATAAGGGTTGTAAAAACAATCCTTATTTTTGTTGTTTAAGAAATCGCAACTTTTATTTTATTTAGATTTTTACATATACAATGATGTTAAAATTCTTATAAATTTATCCGAACTATAAGTTTTACTAATATAAGCAGTACAGCACCTGGTAAACCTAATACCCCGAATTAACACTGTTGTAAAAAAATTCAAACCTATATGAAATCCAAAATTTGCACCGATTATATTAACTACATAGATAAAACCAGCTCCAATACATGAATTCAAAATAATCTTCAATATTTTTTTTAATGGTACAATAAATAATCTTCCAAATATAAATAAAAAACATATACAAGCTAAAAAAGTAATTGTATTTGTATCCATTTTCTACATCCTCCTATCGAAATCCAGCAATTTTTTCTTATTACCATTTGTATGATTTCAATAGGACAAATATTACTTAGACAGCTTCTTCATCTTCTTCCCATAATCTAAATCTCATATCGTTAATCATGTCAACTGTTAATCCCCTTGATTTTGCTATTTTTATTAAGTAATCTAATTTGGCCTGATTTGCTTTTATCTGATAAGTATAATAATCTATTAAATCTCCTCCTGCATATTCAAAATTTTTATTAGCAATTTTTAAATCTTCTCTTGCTTGTATTATTGATTTTATTAATTCTATCTCTTTTTCTCTTTCTGTTTTCTCCCTGATTTGTTCTTCTTTTACATATTCATTTTGCATATAATTCCCCCTTAATGCAAATTATTTGTATTATTATATTCTTTTTTCCATATTTTATACTTATTGTTAGTATTTACAACAAATAAATTTGTAAATTATTTTTCCCAAAAGTCTTGTTTTTTTCGCTATTTTATAGGATAATATATATGTATGATTATAAAATAATGAAAGGGTAATATAGATGAAACTAATTGACAAATTTTTAAAAAAATTAAACACAAACAGAAATACATTTGTTACATATATACTAACATTAATAACAATATACTTAGCAATTGATAGAATTGTAGAAATGTTATTAATGATATTCACAGGCGTTTCATACTCATATTGGGGACCAATACAATACACATTTGCATTAGCATGCCCTGTATTTGCTTATCTTTTCTCTGGGCCATCCGAATTTTCAAGTTCAAAAGCCAGAAAAGTAAGTTTATTTTATCTATATATTATAGGACTCTATATTATAGCAATCTCTATGGTTACACAATGGCTTAATATGGGTGTATGGTTATTTTTAATATCAATACCTGATTACGTAGATTTAATTACTAATTTTGCAGATGTTGTTAGGCCTGCAATGATAAGCATTTCATTATTCCCACCATTAGTAACAATTTTCCCTTTATTTAATTGGTTATACTTTGGTGTTAATGACTCACTTGACCAAACACGTTCAATATGGGATTATGGTGGAATAGACTTATCTGATAAATCAAAAGGACATGGTCCATATACATGTGAAGTATTTATATGTAAAGACGATGAAACCGGAAAAAGTATAGTTATGCCAGAAAATTCTAGATATCAATCAATGTTTGTATGTGGAGGTTCTGGTAGTGGAAAAACTTCTTTAGTATATGAACCACTATTTGCAAGAGATTTAGAAAGAAAATTTTTCTTTAAAGAAGTTTCTAAAGAAATGGGATTTACAGCACTAAAAACACATATTGCTGTGTTAGATAAACCTTACGACAATGATTATTTAAATGAAAATTTTAGTTTAAGTATGTTAGTTCCTGTAAAAGGTAAAGAAGCTGTTTACAAAGCTTATATGAAGAAAATGATATTAGGAAATTTAAACGAAGATATTATATATAAAAATTTAGGATTAACACTAATGTCACCTGATTATGAAGTAATAGATCATATAAGTGATGTTTGTAGAAATTTTGGTTTATCATATAATATTATAGACCCACAAAATTCAACATCTATCGGACTTAATCCATTTGTATATGATAATCCTACAAAAATTGCTGTTACAATTTCTTCTGCTTTAAAAGCCATGTATCAAAACACACATAGTGATATAGAAGAAGTTTATCGTGAAGACGTTGCGCTTCAAGCAATTGAAAATGTATCAATTCTACTAAAAGAAATGTATCCAAGAATGAATGAAGGAGCACTTCCTAATATGGAAGATATGCTTAAAATGTTTACAAATTTTGATTTAGTAGAAAAAATGTGTAAAATACTTGAACATGACGAAGAACTTGCAGAACAATATAGTATCCAGTTAGCATATTTCAAAAAACATTTCTATAAAGATGGCTCTGCAAGACATGATACAGAAAAATATATTTACTCTGCAGTTACTCAATTAGATAACCTTCTAAGATTACCAGGAGTTAAATCTATTTTATGTAACAGATATCAAAACCTAGACTTTGATAAAATGCTTTCAGAAGGCAATATTACTTTTGTATGTACAAGAAGAGGTGATTTAGGAGCAACTACTCACAAAGCATTTGGCTTGTTCTTCTTAATTTCAATGCAAAATGCTGTTTTAAGAAGACCTGGTAGTGAATCTAACCGTATTCCACACTTCTTATATGTCGATGAATTTGCAGACTTCTTGTGTAAAGCTACTGAAGCAATGTTTACAATGTATAGAAAATATAAAGTAGGTTCTATCATTTCAGCACAAAACTTAGCTCAATTAGATTCACCTACTACTAAAGATAATTTAAAGAACACTCTACTTGCAAACTGTGTAAATAAAATTTTTACAGGAAATGCGGTAATGGAAGATTTAGAATGGTGGTCTAAGGAATTTGGTAAAAAGAGAGAATGGACTATGTCTAATTCTATTGATTTTGATAAAATGAAATATGATTCAAAACATGGTAATGTAGAATGGAAATTCATTGATTACTTCTCTCCTGGAAAATTACAAGGTGGTATTACTGATAAGAAAGCAGCATACAAAATTAAAAATGATGGCGGAGCATTCCTTGTAGGTTTAGCAAAATTAAATTATTTAGAGTCAAAATATAAGGAACCTCAAAAAGTTAAAATATTTGATTTTGGAAAATATTCTGATGGTGTAACAACAGCAACTGAAGATTCTGATGAGGGAAAAAATAAAAAATTTGATTTGAAGCATCTAGATTTTACTGATAGGAGAAACGAATTTGATCCTATAAAAAATAACACAACAGATTCTAAATACTTTTTTGATAATCAAGATGCAATAATAGTTAATTTTGATAAAAAAACTAAAAAATAATATAAAGTTATAAGAAATGTAGTTTCTTAAAGCTAAAGAAAGAGAATATTAGCTATATACTAATATTCTCTTTCTTTAGTTTTCTTCATCGGCTTTCCGTTAATTTGTTCTGTTCCAATTTTACGTAAGTAAAATTGTGTACATTCGTTGGAGCACAGAGACTTTTATATGATAGAAAAGTGTCACTCTCCTATTATATAAACAAATTAAACCTTAAATCCTATCAATTCCAATAATATTCCCGAAACAACGCCTATACAATATAGCAACATAACAATCTTTATATTTTCCTTAATTCCTTTATTAGTTTTAAATAATACTGCTAATCCAACACCTGCACCAACTAATAAACCAGAAATCATTGTAGAAACAGATATCACATTATCTAAAAACATTTGCGTAATGATAACTGAAGCCGCACAATTTGGTATTAATCCTAATAATCCTGCAATTATTGGGCCTAAAATTGGTTGATTTTGCAAGAAGCTTCCTAGTCTATCTTCTCCAATAAAGAAAATAATTATATTTATTACTAAGGTAATTAACAGAATAAATATAAATATATTAACAGTATGTTTTAATGCTGATTTAAAAATTCCATGCTCACAATGACAATGGTCTTTTTCGCATAAATCGACTATTTTTTCTTCTTCTATTTGATTTTTATTTTTTATTCTTAGCACAAAATCGATTAAAAATCCTGCTATAATTCCTATTATCAGCTTTACTCCTAAAATCTTTAGGATAGTAGTTATTGGTACGGCTTCTGATAAAAGTATTGGAAGCATTTCATCAGATGTTGATAAATATATTGCTATTAAAGTTCCTAATGTAATGACTCTGGCTGCATACAAGTTTGTAGCTGCAACAGAGAAACCACATTGTGGAACTATTCCTAATAAACTTCCTATTAATGGTCCAAATTTTCCAGATTTTTTAATGGCTTCTTTTGTCTTGTCTTTTGTTTTATGTTCTATATATTCCATTACTAAATATGTAACAAACAAAAATGGTATTAATTTGATGCTATCTATTAAAGCATCTTCTACTATTTCCCACATTTAAATTTCTCCTCTCTAGTTTCTATATAATACCATATTTTTTAGCTAAATTCAATAAATATTAGCTTTAAGTTTGAGTATTTTGCAATTTAAGAGTCAGTGGATGAAAAATGATTTCTTGAAAAAGCTTCGAATGTGCCGTGGAATAGATGTATAAATTCTTAGCTTAAAATAACTGAGGAAGCGTGATTAACGAGAGGCTCGGTTATTTTAAGCTTAGAATTTATAATCTATGGAGCAAGCCGAGAAGATTTTTCAAGAAATTATTCTTCATCCACTGATCTCTGAACTGTTACAATACTCAATCAAAAAAAGGTTCTAAAATTTAAATCCTTGCATATAATATACTATTAACTGCCAATTAGCACAAATTGAAAGGAGAGCAATATTATGGGTGAAAACTCTTGGACAACTGTCCAAATTGTCGTAAGAAATTCTAAATTAAAAAAATTTCAGAATTGCATTAATTCATTTGATGCAAAAGTCAGGAAATGCAGTAACAGAGGAGATTTTACCATTTTTCGGATAGCAATACTTTCCAAAAATAAAAAAAATCTTCTTGATAGTCAAATAAACTATTTATAAATCGCTTATTGTATTTCCTATAACACTTAACAATAGCGGGCTTTTAAAACATTTTATGTGTTCATAATATTTAAAGCACGCTATTGTTCTTGAATAGGAAAACTAGGTTTTACACACTATCTTATTTAAAGAAAATAAAATATTTAAAATATATTCTTTTTTCTGTAACAATTTATAATTATTTTATCTTCTTCTATAACTTCCACAAATACAACCACTTCCATTGCCATTGTTATTTGGCATAATATTAATTCTAGCACTTACAGCATTTGCAGAATTATTATTTGATGTATTACAACTCCAATTGCAATTATTATTATCTTCTCGTTCACCACTTCTATTACATCTTGTATTTATTGTAAGTAAATCATTTTCCACACCATTGCATCCGTTACTACTAATTGTTAATAAATTTCCATTCTCATTGTTTTCACATCTACTATTAATTGTAAGTAATTCGTTATTATTTGAACAATTACCACAGTTTCCGTTGTTTTCTCTTCTTCCACATCTCCTACAAAAGCAAGAAATATTATCTTCTCTATCTTTTATAAATCTACAAATAACACATTGTATCCAAGCGGTTATAAAACTAATTATAGCATAAATAATAGCTACAACTAAAAATGTTAAATTTGAAATTATGAATGTTACAATCAAAAAAATAGAAAAAATAATAGCAGCTACTAATACAGGGCATTTTAATATTTTTTGTAATGCAATAGAAATTACAATAACAGCTATAGGTAATGCAAAAAATATAAGCAATAAAGTATTCATAAATTATTTCTCCTTTTCTTTTTGTATATTTTATGAATATTTTAAAAAAATGGTTACTTTCAAAAATCTCTATACTATATGTAATATAAAAAAATATAGAATACTAATTTTTCATTAATATTCTACACTTATCAAATATAATCCCTGTGGTGGAAGAGTTTTCCCTGCATTTTCTCTTTTTCCTAATCTTATAATATCTTCAATCTCTTGAGGTTGTATTTTTCCCAAACCTACCTCTACTAAAGTTCCTGAAATAATTCTTACCATATTATATAAGAATCCATTCCCAGTCAATTCAATCCAAATTCTATCATTTTCTTTTTGTATAACTTCTGCTTTATATATAGTTCGAACACTACTTTTACTGCTTGTGCCACTTGCTTTAAAAGCCTTAAAGTCATGTTCTCCTTCAAAGTATTTTACAGCTTGTTTCATCTTATCTATGTCTAATTTTACAGGTATATGTGTCTCTAAGTTTCTATAAATAGCTGTTCCATATTTAGAATTGTTAATTATATATCTATATCTTTTTTTCTTGCAGCTTAACCTACTATGAAATCTATCATCTACTTCTTCTGCTGATTGAATAACAATAGATTTTTTCAAATTAGAATTAATTGCTATTGCAAATTTATCAATTGGTATATTAGAATTTGTTTTAAAATTCGCAACTTGCCCTAAAGCATGTACACCTGCATCTGTTCTTCCTGATGCCATTAATTCAATTTGTTCACCTGTTATTCTTTCAATTGCCTTTTCTATAGTTCCCTGTATATTCAATTTAGTAGGTTGTTTTTGCCATCCGTTAAACTCTTTTCCGTCATACTCTATGACTAATTTGATGTTTCGCATATTAAATATTAATCCTTTCCAAATGCACCACTATTGGCTGAGTCAATTCAGTTAAGTTGTTTTATTTTATTGTTTATTTTGTTCTTCTTTTGTTTCATCTTTATCTTTTTTCAATTTATTTTTTATCTCTTTTAATCTATTTTTTCTTTCTTTCTTTTCTACTGCAAATCTTTTTGTAACAATATTACTTATCAATATCTTCTTTAAAACATCTTCCCTAACATCTGCAACTAATGTACCGTCTTTTGCTACTGATATCTTTCCAGTCTCTTCTGAAACGACAACAACAATACTGTCAGATTCTTTTGATATTCCTATTGCTGCTCTATGTCTAGTACCTAATTCTTTAGCAATATCTTTATCATCTGCTAATGGCAACACACATGCTGCCGCAGCTATCTTGTTTCCTGAAATTACAACAGCTCCGTCATGTAAAGGTGTATTTGGTACAAATATATTAACCAATAACTGTGGTGAAACATCTGCATTCATTGGTATTCCACCTGCTATTATATCTTGAATTTTTATGTCCCTTTCTATGACAATTAAGGCACCAGTTTTTGTTTTTGAAAGTTCTGTTGCAGCTATTACAACTTTATATATATCTTCTTTCGTCTTTGTAGCTAAGTCTTTGTCTATCCCAAAGAATTGTGTTAGTCTGTTTGTTCCTAATTGTTCTAATGCTCTTCTTAATTCTGGTTGGAATATTACAATTAATGCTATAACTCCCCAATTCATTATTCCTGTTAATATCCAATTTAATATCTTCAAATTAAATAATCCACTTGCCCATGTAGCTATAATTAACAAGGCAATTCCTTTAATTAATTGCCATGCTCTTGATCCCTTGACAACTTTGAAGAAACAATAAATTAAAAAAACTACTATTGATAAATCTATTATTAATGTTACTAGTTCAAATGGATTTTCTTGCAATGATTTTATATATGATAATATATTTTCATTGTAAAAGTTTTCCCAATTCATTCCTATGTTTGATACCATTTATTACTCCTTTTTTACTTATGCTTTTCCTTAACTATTAATTTTATTCTTGTTTTTTTGTTTTATTTTTACATTAATGCAAAAACAAGTGTAGCTACTGTTCCTGCTACCATTAGTATTGCTAATATTCCTGCCATTACTTTTACAAAGATTTGTCCTTTATCGTAGTGTTTTTGTTTTTTTTCCGCTTCTGTTTTTTGCTTTTTCATTTTTTATGACTTCCTTTCTCATTTTTATTTTTCTTTATAATTATACCACATATTATATAAAATTCAAATGTTTTTTTATGGAATTCCCATTCTTTAGCTAACAATTCAGAGATAAAAAAAGGGATAATCATTTCTTCAATAAGCTTCAAATTTATCATGGAATAGATGTATAAATTTTTAGCTTTATGTTTTCATACAATTTAAAATTACCGAAAAAACTACTCTGTTTTTATTTACACTTTTATCGCTAATCTTAATAACTCTTTTTAATTCATCTAACACATTTCTTAATTTAATATTATCATTAGCATGTATATATGCCAAAACTTCATTCTTTTCCACTACATCCCCTACTTTTTTATTTAAAACAATTCCTACTGTATCATCAATTTCATCTTCTTTCTTTAATCTACCAGCACCCAGAAAGCATGCTAACTCACCTATTTTCTTTGCATCTATTTCTTCAATACTTCCTGATTTTTCAGCATATACAGGTTCAATGTACTTTACATTTTCAAATTTCTCTGGATTTTCAATATATGAAATATCTCCATTTTGATTATTCACTAACTCTAAAAACTTATTATAAGCTTTATAATTAACAATGTTTTCCAATAATAACTGCTTATTATTATTTATATCTTCTCCTTTTCCAGCTAATTTCATCATATATGCACCTAGTTCAAAAACAACTTCTTTTAAATCCTCTGGCATATTTCCTTTTAAAAACTCAATTGCTTCTTTTACTTCTAAATTATTTCCAACAGCATATCCTAATGGTTCATCCATATTTGTCAAAACACATACTGTTTCCCTATTTGCTAGTTTTCCTATTTCTATCATTTCTTTAGCCAATTTCTCTGCCTGTTCTATATTTTTCATAAAAGCACCTTTTCCAACTGTAACATCTAGTACTATTTTATTAGCTCCACTTGCTATTTTTTTGCTCATTATACTAGATGCAATTAGTGGTATACTCTCCACAGTTGCAGTACTATCTCTTAAAGCATATAGTTTTTTGTCTGCTGGTGCCAAATTTAACGTTTGTGAAATCATACTAATTCCTATTTTTTGTATGTTTTCTATAAATTTTTCTTCTGATATTTCTGTTTCATATCCTGGTATCGATTTCAATTTATCAACAGTTCCGCCTGTAAATCCTAACCCTCTACCAGACATCTTAGCTACTGGAATCTCTAACGAAGCTATCAATGGCAACAATATTAAAGAAACCTTATCCCCTACTCCTCCTGTTGAATGTTTATCTACAACTGTTGAAGCTATTTTTGATAAATCCAATATATCTCCTGAATTCGCCATTGCTAGTGTTAAATTTGTTGTCTCTTCTTTTGTCATTCCATTTAAATATATTGCCATTATAAGGCTTGCAGCTTGATAATCTGGAATTTTACCACTTGTATATTCATTTACAAAAAAAGTTATTTCTTCCTTATCTAATTCTTTTTTATCTCTTTTTTTCGCTATTATTTCTAAAATATCCATTTAAAATCAATATCTCTCCTTTTTAGAAATCATGACATTTTCATGTCTAGTAGAAAAAATTATAAAATATTCATATACTGATATTTTGAATCGCAGTATATAAAATACAAATCACAACAAGATGTAATACAAACTATATGATATTTTTAGTAAAGCTTCTTCTATGTATTGGACATAATCCATATTGTTTTATTGCTTCTATATGTTTTGCTGTTCCATAGCCTTTATGTTGAATAAATCCGTATTGTGGATATATGCTATCCCATTCTCTCATTATCCTATCCCTTGTAACTTTTGCTATTATAGAAGCTGCTGCAATATTATAGCATTTTGCATCGCCTTTTATAATTGAATTGTATGGTATTCCTTTTGTATTAATATGATTTAATGCATCTATTACTATCAAATCTGGTTTCACATCAAGCCCTTCTACAACTTGTGTTACTCCTTGTTTTGTAGCTTGCAAAATATTTATATCATCTATAACATCTTGCCCGATAATTGCAACTGAATAACTAATAGCTTCATCCAAAATTAAGTCATATAATTTTTCTCTCTTCTTTTCAGAGACTTTTTTCGAATCATTTACGCCTTCAATCATAGAATCTTGTGGCATAATAACTCCTGCAACAACCACTGGACCTGCTAGAGGTCCTCTTCCTGCCTCATCTATTCCACATATATTTTTAAATCCTTTTTCATATAATTCTTTTTCTATTTCTTTTAATTTTGTTAGTCTTTTTAGTTCTTTTTCTTTCACTTTTTTTACTTCCTATCTCGTATATTTTTACATTTCCTTTTGATTGTTATCATTTTAATTTATATTTTCTATATCTGTTAAAGAATATTTTCCTTGATATCCTTCTGTATTATACACCTCTACTGTACAATTTTCTTCATCAAATGTTACCCAGTATTCTCCTTCAGTATTTTCTATTTGCTCTAATCCCATTTTTTTCAATGCTTCTTGACCTACTTTGTATGTGTTTCCTGAAGTAAGTCCTGGTATTTTAGATGTATCTGTAACAACTTCTAACTGGGCATCATTTATGTAAATTTCTGTTCTTGCTTGATTTGTTCTATTTTGTACTTCAGTTGCATCAACTCCTGATGTTACACCTATTTTAAAACTTACTTCTTCTACATATTCTTTTGCTTTTGCTTGTATTAAAAGCATATTTGTTTTTAATGCTTCTAATTTTGCATTTTTTATTGATTCTGTACCAGCATAAATAGCTATACTTGCTATAATTAGCATTATAATTATTGTAACTGCTAATACTATTAAGGTTATTCCTTTTTCGTTTTTACATTTCATTTTTTCTCAACCCTTGTATAATATATTTAGGTTTTTTATAAAGGGATTACCTATAAACCTATTGCATTGTTTTTATTTTTTTATGTGATTTTGGATTTTTGTATCTTCACTTTTTTAATAATTATATAGTTTTAATAAATATTTTTCAACTGTTCATTTAATATTTTTTCACAAAAGAGAGAACTTTTCTCAGTAGTAACAACTGTTAAAAGAGAGTAATTGGGAAGAATGATTTCTTCCCAATTGCTCTTTGAGTTGTTTCAAACAATTACATTTTTTTCACAAAAATTTCACAAACATATTGTATTATATACTAGAATTAGGATATTATATAAATAATATAGTATAAATTATGGAAGGAACGTGATAAAAAATGGATGAAAATCAAAAGAAAGAAGAAAACAAAACAACCTTTAAAACAGTTCAAAATCCTGGCACATATAAAAACATATATGAAACCAACTCCACCCCTAAAGCAAAAATAGGATTTGGAAGAGGTGTTTTTATACCTTTTATAAGTGGACTTTTAGGATGTAGTGTAGTTATTGGTACTTGTTTTGGTATTCCGTCAATAAGAGAAAAGCTATTTTCTAATGAAAACACAAATGTATCCAATTCATCAAGCTTAAATTCACAAGGATATGTAAGCCAAACTTCACTTTCAAATTACTCTGATACCTCTGTATATGCAGCCAATAAAATACTACCTTCAATAGTTGGTATCAAAGTAGAATACAGCATAAATACTCCTTTATCTATATTTGGAATGCAAACTCAAGCATCTACTGCTACCGCTAGTGGTTCAGGAATTATCATAAGTGATGACGGATATATATTAACAAATAATCATATTGTTTCAACTTCATCTGAAAATGCTTATTACGAAGTATCTGAAGCAACTAAAGTTACTGTTACTTTATTTAACGATACAACAGAATATGAAGCTAAAATAATTGGGAAAGATGAAGAAACAGATTTAGCAGTTATAAAAATCGATAAAACTGGACTTACAAAGGCCGAATTTGCAGATTCTGATAATATAAAAGTAGGAGAATTTGCAATGGCTGTTGGTAATCCATTAGGAATGCAAAGTAGTATTACTTGTGGTGTAATAAGTGCTGTAAACAGAGAAGTTACAGATACTGACGGTAAAAAATTCACCTTAATTCAAACAGATGCAGCTATTAATGCTGGTAACAGTGGTGGTGCTTTAGTAAATAGTGAAGGTAAAGTTATTGGTGTAAACACATTAAAACTTTCTGGAGAAGGAGTTGAAGGAATGGGATTTGCTATTCCTATAAATTCTACAACTGATATTACATCTCAATTAATTCAGTATAGTAAAGTTAAAAGACCATATATAGGAATTACAGGTATGGATTTAGACGAACAAACTGCTAAAGCTAATAATTTAGTACAAGGAATCTATGTAAAAGCTGTTGATGATTTTTCAGCAGGAGAAAAAGCTGGTTTAAAAATTGGAGATGTAATCATTCAAGCAGACGGAAAAGATATCAAAACAATGGACGAATTAAATGAAATTAAAAATTCTCATCAAATTGGTGACGAAATGAAAGTTAAAGTAAATAGAGATGGCGAAGAAAGAGAATTAACTATTGTTTTAGGTGAACAACCTTAATTAAAATTCTCACTAAAATTATTTTAAAAGTATTGTAATATCATATTGCAATACTTTTTTACGATTTTTTCGCGATATTTTAGAGGTTAAAAAAGTCCTGTTGTACATACATTTACTTTTTATAATTTTTTTGTTTTTTCACTTTTAGTTCACACGATGGACAAAATTGGTCATTATAATATAACCATAGTCAGTAAGAAATACTGATTTAAAATTAAAAACATCCCCTTTTATTTTCAAAAAAAGAGAAGCTTTCATAAAAGTTTCTCTTTTTTTGGTCCAACAGAATATTGGAACACAATTTTTCGTGTAAACAAGATTAAATTTCTATATAAACAATTATTAAATATTTGTAACAACCACTAAATCCATTTCTGTAGTTAAATTATCATTTCCATAAGCATAAATCAAATAAATTTTACTATCTTCTATAAAAAATTGTTTTGTATTTTCTACCTTATATCTACTATCATCAGGATTTCTTTCAAATACTCTATAACCTAAAGCTTTCAAATTCTCGACTCTTTTTCTCTCTGAAGATATTTCATCTCTTACGTCGCTTTCTACACTAGTAATATTTATATTTTTTCTTTCTAATAAATCTTTTAGAGAAACCTCTTCGTTATTTTTCAAATCATAGTTATATGTTAAAACAATTGCTCTTTGTGCATTATTTCCGTCCTTCAAATTAGAATGTATAACTAAAGATAATATATCATCTTCAATTGTAGCAGCATATTGTACTGTGTATATACTGTTACTATTTGAGCTAGCTAGAATATTCTCGGCTTTTTTTATGAATGTATCACTAATTTCTTGATTATATTTTTTTATAGTGTCTGAGTCAACATTTATTTTAGGTATATTTAAGTCTAAATCATAGTTATTTTCTTTTGTTTCTTTTCGTTGATAATCTGTAAAAACTATATCTTTTTCATTTTCTAATTTTTTTACTTCTATATTCGTATTTTTTATATCTAATTTGTTATCAAATATATTATTAAATTCGACTTTTAAAATTTGAGTGTCTATTTCTTGTGAAGTATCTGTTGATGTATTTCCCAGATTGTCATTTTCAAAAAATTCAGTACAAATTACTATTATTACAGCTATAATACAAGCTAAAATGGAAACAGCATAAATTATAATAGCACTTACGCTTGTTTTCTCTTTTTCTGGTTTAGTAACGTTCATTCCTTATCCTATCCTTCTTTCATTTTTCATGTTTTTTAAATTATAGCATTTATATAATTTTTTATCAAGCTTAGTCTTTAATAATTTAAATAGCACTTATAACAATTCAGAGGTCAATGGCAAGGAATATGATTTCCTTCATCGTCTTCTCGGCTTGCTCCATAGATTATAAATTCTAAGCTTAAAATGACCGAGCCTCTCGTTAATCACGCTTCCTCAGTCATTTTAAGCTAAGAATTTATACATCTATTCCACGGCACATTCGAATCCGATTCAAGAAATCATATTCCTTGCCATTGACCTCTAAACTGTTACTAGCAATTTTTAGCAGTGAATAGTCTCAAACTACTCAATATTAATTTTGGGCTACGAATTATAACATTACGATTGGTTAATATTAAATTAATAATTAAACAGTAATAACGAATAAAAAATAAAAGAAGAGAAAAAACATAGCAAAGCACGAAAATAGCTATGTTTTTTTCTGGAAA
>CALXJX010000011.1 GCA_944388735.1 uncultured Clostridia bacterium | reverse complement strand
AGATTAGGAAATTACATAACTAAACTTTCAAAAGAAGATATAAAAAATATAGATAATTCTTTATATGTGAGTTTAGGTTTAATTAAAAATATAAAGAAATATGAAGAAAAGATTGAAAATTTAAATAAGTATATTGAAAAACTAAAAAAAAATTAAGAATTAAAAATAAAAAAGCAAAATATTTGACATTTTATAATATAAGTGGTAAAATTAAATTACAAATATGTTGTTTTTATCAAAACAATGGTAACAATTAACAAATACGAAAATCTTTTAAGATTTTTAGTATTATGAATATTTTTAAGTTTTTAGCATAAACTAATAGCACAAATATGTTATAGGTTTTTACCTATAATAGTATTACAGGAAAATTGAGTAACATCAATTTTCCTTTTTAAGTGTGTATAAAATGCTTTGAAATTTATAGATCATATGTTATACTAATTTCAACAGTTGATTAATCAAATATTTTATTGAGTAAAATATGGGAGGAACACTTTGAGAATTAAGTAAATTTTTCGCAAATAACCTCCCTAAACGCTCCAAAAATTACTCCCACGAAATTCTGAGATTATCTAAAATGAGTAGCTCTAGAAATTTGTGGGAGTATTTCTTTTTTTCTACAATAGAAAAGTCGCTGAGCTTTAACGAATGCACAGTAGAACTATACAGGTGGTCTTGTAATAAAAATGTGATATAATTTTTCTTAGTAGGAGGTAATAAAAATGAAAATATATAAACAAAATGAAACAAGTGAATTAGCAGAGATACTAAAAAATGACGGTGTAATAAGTGTACCTACAGATACAGTATTTGGAATATGTGCAAGAATATCTTCTAAAAAAGCATATAATAACTTATTAAAAACAAAAAATCGTCCACAAAGCAAGCCATTTCCTGTAATGTGTGAAAGTGAAGAACAAATAAAAAGTATTGCCATAGTAAATGACAAAGTAGAAAAACTAATTCGAAAACTAATGCCGGGCCCAATAACATTAATTTTACCCAAAAAAGCAGAACTTCCAGAGTACATAAACAATGGTAAAAATACAATTGCAGTTAGAATGGCAACTTCAGAGCCAATAGAAGAATTAATAAGAAAAACAGGCAGTCCTATTTTTATGAGTAGTGCTAATCAAAGCGGAGAGCCAACATGTAAAACGCTAAATGAAATAGAAAAAGCATGTCCAACGTTAAACGGAATGCTTGAAGGAGAAGTTACGTTTGGAAAAAGTAGTACCATAGTAGACTGTACATCTGACCATATAAAAATTGTAAGAGCGGGACCTATTTCTTTAAAAGAAATTCTTGAAGCAATGAATAACGAATAAAATACATAAGCATACACAAAGTAGAAACAAATTCAAAGGTCAATGGAAAAAAATATTTTTATTCATTAACCTTTGAATTTGATATATATTAATATATCAATATTTTTTAGCTCATTATATAGGTTGTGAAATATAATAAATAGTTAAACCAATATAAAAAACTTAAAAAAACAGTTGATATTTTAGAAAAATTAGGATAAAATTTAAAAAGACAAAAACAAAGGAGGAAATACATGATAACATTAAAAGAAGTTAGAGAAAATCCAGAAGTAGAAGCCCTAATAAGAGGAGCCCAGAAACAATTAGACGGATTGCGGATATACAGAACATAGTCATAGACATATATCAATTGTATCTAAAAGGGCAGGAGAAATATTAGAAGTGTTAGGATATCCAGAAAGAACAGTAGAATTAGCCAAAATTGCTGGTTACTTGCACGATATAGGAAATTGCGTGAATAGAACTGACCATGCTCATAGTGGAGCGATTATAGCATATAACATTTTAAAAGATATGGGAATGCCAGTAGAAGAAAGAACAGAAATTATGATGGCAATAGGAAATCATGATGAAAAAACAGGGACAGCAGTAAGTGAAATTTCAGCTGCGATTATACTTGCAGATAAATCAGATGTGCATCGTGATAGAGTAACAAATACGAATTTATCAACATTTGATATTCATGATAGAGTAAACTATGCAGTTACAGATGCAAACTTAAATATAGATAGTAAAGAAAGAAAAGTTATATTAAATTTAAAAATAGATACTAAACTTTGTCCAGTATTAGACTACTTCGAAATATTTATGGACAGGACAATGATGAGTAAATATGCAGCTAAATATTTAAAAATATGGTTTGAATTAGTAATAAATGGTACAAAATTATTATAATTAAATAGAAAAGCAGTAAATTAAATAAAGAAAAATTTATATTTGTGTTGTACGAAAGGAATGTGAATAAAATGAAAAAAATTAAAATCTTAACGATAATTTTAGCTATAATATTAATATCTATGGTAGGATTTGTAGGAGTGTATGTGAAAGAACAAAATAGAATGGAAAATCAAGTAAAAGATTATTCATTATTAAGCAACTTAAGTGGTGAAAGAACAGTAAGATTGACAGTTAATAAAGACAGTGAGGAGATTATAAAAGATGCAGAGGGAAATGTAGTCGAAACAGAAGAAGAACTAACAGATGAGCAACTTGCTGAAAAAGGATATACAAAAGAAAGTGTGCCAAATAATAGTCAAGAAGTATTGAATGTGGACAACTACAATAAAACAAAAGAAGTAATAGAAAAGAGATTAAAAAGATTGGGAGTTCAAGAATATGAAATAACAGTAGATGAAAACACAGGAGACATAATATTAAGACTGCCAGAAAACTCAAATACAGATACAATAATTTCAAATATCTATACTGTGGGAAAATTTGAAATTGTAGATAGTGAAACAGAAGAAGTATTAATAAATAATGATGATATAAAAGATGTAAGTGTTATGTATGGGTCAACAGGAACAACAGCATCTACAGGAACATCAGTATATTTACAAATTGAATTTAATAAAGAAGGAACAAAAAAATTAGAAACAGTAAGTACAACATACAGTTCAAACTCAGTAGATTCAAACACAACTGAAACAAATACAGCAGAAACAAACTCAACTAACACAAATTCAACAGATGCAAATACAACAACTGAAAATACAACAGCAAACGAAAGTACAGATAATACAACTAATACTGAGAACACAGCAGGAACAGATGATAGCTCTACAACATCAGAACCAAAAGAAGTAACATTAAGAATAGATGATACAGAAATGATGACTACAAGCTTTGATGAGCCAATGAGAACAGGAAAAATGCAACTAACAGTAGGAACAAGTACAACAGATACAAGTACTTTAAATGATAATTTAAATAGAGCATCAAATATAGCAGCAATAATAGGAGAAGGAAACTTACCTATAGAATATGATGTTACTAGTAACGAATATATATTAACAGACATAACTGAGCAACAGGTATTATATGTATTAATAGCTATTTTAATAATAGCAAGTTTAGGAATATTAGTATGGATATTCAGATTTAAACTAATGGGATTACTATCAGGTTTTGCTTATATAGGACTTGCAGCAATTTACTTATTAATAATTAGATATACAAATGTTGCAATATCTTTAGAAGGAGCTTATGGAATTTTAGTAATATTAATACTAAACTATATATTCATAAATATGCTATTGAAAAAAATCAAAAATCAAAGCAAAAAGCCAACTAAAGAAGAAGTAAACATAGCAGAGAAAGAAACATTCAAAGAGTTCTTTATAAAAATAGTTCCAATTTGTATAGCAATTGTAGTATTTTGCTTTATACAATGGACTCCAATTAGTAGCTTTGGAATGGTAATGTTTTGGGGAATAGCATTAATTGCAATTTATAATTATATAGTAACAGATAGCTTGTTAAAAATAAAAGCAGATAAATAGGAGGTTTGGAATAGATGGAACAATTAAGAAAAAATAAGAATAAAATACTAATTATATTAATAGCTATTATTTTAATAGCAGGAATTGCAATGATTGTTATAAGAGGTTTTAATTTCGAACTTAAATACCAAAATACACAAAGAGTAGAAATGTATTTAAAACAAGAATTTAATGTTTCAGATATAAAAAATATAACAAATGAAGTGCTAGCAGGTCAAACTGTTATGATACAAAAAGTAGAAGTATATGAAGATATGGTAGCTATTACAAGTAATCAAATAACAGATGAGCAAAAAACAAATTTAGTTCAAAAAATAAATGAAAAATATGGTACAGAATTAAATGCAGATGAAATCCAAATAGAAAATATACCACATACAAGAGGTAGAGATATAATAAAACCATATTTAATACCATTTGCATTAGCAACAGGAATAATTTTAGTATATGTTGCAATTAGATATCGTAAATTAGGAGCAGTAAAAGTTATATTAAAGACAGCTATCATTTTAGTGGTAGCAGAAGCAGTTTTAGCAAGTGTTATTGCTATCACAAGGCTTCCTATAGGAAAAACAACAATACCATTAGCAATAGCAGTATATTTATTAACTTTAGTATGTATTACAAGTAGCTTAGAAAACAAATTAAAAATAAATGCAAAAAAAGAAGAAAAATAATTTTGCCATTATGGATAAGGTTGCCATTGGGGACGGGTTCGTTTGGCAATTTTTTGGCAAAATGGACAGGTTCAAAATTTTATTTATAATCCTTTTTAATAAGATAAAATATTATCATTTGAAATTATCTACGAATGTGCCATGGAATAGATGTATAAATTCTTAGCTTAAAATAACTGAGGAAGCGTGATTAACGAGAGGCTCGGTTATTTTAAGCTTAGAATTTATAATCTATGAAACAAGCCGAGGAGATAATTTCAAATGATAATATTTTATCTTAGCAAAAAATTTGAAATTAAAATAAATGTAGTAACCTGTCCCATTTTGCCAAAAAATTGCCAAACGAACCCGTCCCCAATGGCAACCATTTGAGAGGAGAGAATAATGAATAAAAACACATTAGAAAAATTAGAATTTAATAAAATAAAAGAAAAATTAAGTCAATATTGTGTAACATATTTGGGAAAGAAAAAAGTATCAGAATTTGAACCAGAAAATAAAAAAGAAGAAGTACAAGAAAGACTTAATCAAACGCAAGAGGCAATAAATCTAATATACCAAAATTCCACGCCACCACTTTATGAAATAGCGGACATAACAATACATACAAAATTACTTGAGCAAGGAACATTTTTAAATCCTAAGCAACTTTTAGAGCTAGGAACAATATTAAAATTAGCACAAGAATTAAGAGCATATTTTGATAAGGATTTTATAGTCAATGAAAAATATCCGATTTTAAGTAGTTTATTTGATAATTTATATTCAAACAAAAATATAGTAGACACAATTTTTACAAATATCATAGATGAAAATACAATTGACGATAGAGCTTCTTCAGTATTAAAATCTATTAGGAGAAATCAAAGAAAACTCGAACAAGATATTAGAACAAGTTTGACAGAAATGATACATTCTAACAAATATTCTAAATATATTCAAGAAAATGTTATCACAATTCGAAATGATAGGTTCGTAATTCCAATAAAAGAAGAATATCGTACACAAATAAAAGGATTTGTACATGATATATCAAATGCTGGTTCTACTTTATTTATTGAGCCAATCAGTGTATTTGATATGAATAACCAAATTGCTGAGTTGAAAATAAAAGAAGAAATTGAAATAGAAAAAATATTGCAAACTTTAAGTAATTTATTTATTCCATATATAGAAGAATTAAATGTAAATACAGATATAATAGGAGAACTAGATTTTATTTTTGCAAAAGCTAAATATGCAAAAGCAATCAAAGGAAATGTTCCAAAATTAAATGAAAATAAAGAAATTGAGTTAATAAATGCAAAACATCCTCTATTGCCACAAGATACAGCTGTACCAATATCTTTAACATTAGGAAAAGATTTTTCTACATTATTAATTACAGGTCCAAATACAGGAGGAAAAACGGTTACATTAAAAACAGTTGGAATTTTAACTTGCATGGCTTGTAGTGGAATAGCAATACCGGCAGATGAAAATTCAAGTATATATGTTTTTGAAAATGTATTTGCAGATATTGGTGACGACCAAAGTATAAGTGATTCACTAAGTACATTTTCTTCACATATTTTAAATATTATTGATATTACTAGAAATGCTTCTTCAAATAGTTTGATTTTAGTGGATGAATTGGGTTCTGGAACAGATCCAATTGAAGGTGCAAATTTAGCGATTAGTATATTAGATAATTTTGAGGAGATAGGAGCTTTAACAATAGCAACAACACATTATCAGGAGTTAAAAAAATATGCTATGACGAATCCAAGCTTTGAAAATGCGTCAGTTGAGTTTGATATTAATACATTAACTCCAACATATAGACTTTTGGTGGGAGTACCTGGGAAAAGTAATGCCTTTGAAATTAGTGAAAAATTAGGATTATCAAAACAAATTATAGATAATGCTAAAAAGCTGATGAATTCTAGTGATGTGGAGTTCGAAGATATTCTAAAAAGAATTTATGATGATAAAGCTAAAATAGAAAAGGAAAAAGAAGAGATAGAAAAAAATTCAAAAGAAATTACGGAATTAAAAGAAAAATTACAAAAGGATTTTTCGGATTTAGAAGTGAAGGAAAAAAATATAATTAATGATGCAAAGAGAAAATCAAGGGAGATGTTAATAGAAACTAAAGAAGAAGCAAATGCTTTTATTAAAAAAGTTAAAGAATTTAGTGATACAAAAGAACTAGAACATATAAGAAATGATTTTAATAAAAAGATAAAAGAAATTAATCAAGTTAATAATACAAATATACAAGAAAGTAATTTAAAAAGTATACCATTAAATGAGATTAAGCCAGGAATAGAAGTATATGTGGCAACTATGCAAAAAAATGGAACAGTTTTATCACATATATCAAAATCTAACGAGGTTCAAGTTCAAATAGATAATTTAAAGATGACTGTAAATATAAAATATTTAGAGGAAGCACGAAAAATAAAAATGGCAAAAGATAATTCAAAAAATTTCATGGAAAATAAAAATACTAAAAATATTTCTAAATCGAAGAATATATCAGCAGAAATTAATGTTATAGGACTTACAGTGGATGAGGCAATATTTGTGATAGATAAGTATTTGGATGATTGCAGTTTAGCTAAACTTCAAACTGTTAGAATTGTACATGGAAAAGGAACTGGAAAATTAAGAGATGGGATACACAAATTTTTAAAAACAAATATTCATGTAAAGTCTTTTAGACTAGGAACATTCGGAGAGGGAGAAATGGGAGTCACAGTTGTTGAAATAAAATAGTTGCAAAAAACATAAAGTTGTGATATAAAAGATGTGAATAAAAATAATAGAGATTAATAAATATTATATAAGCTTATGGACAAAGAAATAGAGGTGAAAAGATGATAAAGGCTTATGCAAAATCTGATATTGGCAAAGTGAGGGAATTAAATCAAGATGCGTATTATATATCGGATTCTTTAGATGAAGTACAATTATATATGTTAGCTGATGGTATGGGAGGATACAATGGAGGAGAAATAGCTAGTAATTTAGCTATACAGTCTGCAAAAAGCTATATAGAAAATAATTTTAAAGAAATAGAGAAAGATAAAGATAGTATAATACAGTTAGTTGCAAGTAGTATGGAATATGCAAATATGGTAGTATATGAAAGGGCAAAAGAAAATAAAGAACTAGACGGAATGGGTACTACAATGGAAGTGTGTTTAATATATAATAATAAAGCATATATTGGTCATATTGGAGATAGCAGAATATATAGAATACGAAAGGAATTTATAAGAAAACTAACACAAGACCATAGCTATGTTCAAAAATTAGTAAAAGACGGAACAATAACTCAAGAAGAAGCTGTTCATCATCCTCAAAAAAATATGCTTATGAAGGCTTTGCGGTTGCAATGCTTTTGTAGAGCCAGATGTTATGGTAAAAGGATTTTTAAAAGAAGACATATTAGTTATGACTTCAGACGGACTAACAAATTTAGTACCACAAGAAGAAATATTTAGACAAGCAAAAAAAGATATTGAACAAGCTCCAAAAGAATTAGTAAAGATAGCAAATGAAAATGGAGGATTTGACAATATAACAGTAATTGTTATTAAAAATATATAACAATTTGCACCTTAAGAAAGGAATGAGATTAAATATGAATTTAGAAGGTAAGCTATTAGGTAATCGTTATGAAATTATTGAAAAAATTGGTAATGGTGGAATGGCTACAGTATATAAAGCTACTGATAAAGTGTTAAAGAGATATGTAGCAGTAAAGATTTTGAGAGATGAATTTACAACAGATGAAGAATTTATAAAAAGATTTGAAGTAGAAGCACAATCAGCAGCTAGATTAACACATCCAAATATTGTTTCTATTTATGATGTAGGAGTAGACGGTAATTTATACTATATTGTAATGGAACTAATACAAGGGAAAACATTAAAAGAAATTATTGTTGAAGAAAGAGGACCTTTGCCATGGAAATGGTCTGTAAATGTAGCGATACAAATAGCGTCAGCATTAGAAATGGCTCATAGAAACAATATTATACATAGAGATATAAAACCACATAATATTATAATAACTGAAGATGGAGTGGCAAAAGTAACAGATTTTGGAATAGCAAAAGCTGTTTCAAATTCAACAATAACAGCATTTGGAACTACAATAGGTTCTGTACATTATTTTTCACCAGAACATGCAAGAGGTGGATTTACAGATGCAAAATCAGATTTATACTCATTAGGTGTAGTTATGTACGAAATGCTTACAGGTAGAGTACCATTTGATGCAGATACACCAGTTTCAGTGGCATTAAAACACATGCAAGAAGAACCACAGGAACCGATTGAATTAAATCCAAACTTACCAAGTTCTATTAATAAGATTGTAATGAAAGCATTGCAAAAAGATGTAACATTAAGATATCAATCTGCGACAGAAATGTTAGTAGATTTAAGAAAATCTTTAAAAAATCCAGACGGAGACTTTGTAGAAGAATTAGATTATGATGCAACAGCAAGAACACAAAAAATTAATACTGATATGTATGGAAATATAGAAAATAAACCAAAAAATAAAAATGGGAAAAAGGATAATAAATTTGTAGCTTTTATAAAAAGACATAAAAAATTAAGCATTTTTATAGGACTTATATTATTATTTGCATTAAGTTTAGGAGGAACCATGTTAGTATTAAACATAACAAATCCACCTGAAGTACCAATGCCAAATGTAGTAGGTTTATCTAAAGAAGAAGCACAACAAGAAATAGAAAATGCAAAATTAAAATTTGAGGTAGAAAAAGAAGAGTATAATAAAGATGTACCAGAAGGATTTGTAATATCACAAGATCCAAAATATATGGAAAAATATAACAATGTAAAAGAAGGAAGTACAGTAAAAGTTGTTATAAGTAAAGGACAAGAAAAAGCAACAGTACCTAATGTTAAAGGAAAAGAAAAAACAGAAGCTGTAGAGTTAATAGAAGAGGCAAATTTAAAAGCAGAAATAGTTGAAGAAACAAGTCAAACTGTTCAAGAAGGATATGTAATAAGTCAAGAAACAGAGCCTGATACAGAAGTATTTGCAGGAGATACAGTTAAAATACATGTAAGTACAGGTACAGGAATAAAACAAGTTTCAGTAGTTAGCGTTATAGGTCAAACAGAAGCTAATGCTAAAAAAACACTTGAAGATTTAGGTTTAAAAGTTGTTATTTCAAATGAAGAGGATTCTTCTAAAGATAATGGAGTTGTCTTAAAACAAAGTATCGAAACTGGAAAAGTGGTAGATGAAGGAACTTCAATAACTTTAACTGTAAATAAATTAATTGAAACAAAAACAGTAACAGCAACAATAAATGTTAAAGATATAACAGGAGGATATGAAACAGACACAGGAAATAAAGAAGGAAATAATACTTCAACGAATACAAGTACAAGTACAACTACGCAAACACAAAATAGAACTGTAAATATAGTAATAACAGTTGGAGGAACAACGGTGTATAGCGATTCAGGAATTGATAAAAATACAACGAATAAACAAGCTACAATATCAGGAAAGGGAACAGCAGATGTAGTCCTAACAATAACTGATAATGCTGGAGGAAATTGGGTAAGAACGCAAAATGTTAATTTTAATAATTCAACTGCAATAACTTTCAAATAAAAGATAAATATATATTTTATACATAATAGGACAGGAAAATCGTATATAATGCGTAACCTGTCTTTAATACTACGAATATTAATATTAAGAAAAATAGTTAATTAAGATTTGATAAAAAGGAGAAAAGATGCAGGGAATAATAATAGAAAATATATCTAATTTATATAAAATAGAGAGTGAAAAAAAAGTATATGAAGCAACAGCAAGAGGAAAATTTAAAAAAGATGAAATTACCCCAGTGGTTGGAGATTATGTAGAAATACAAATAACAGATGAAGAAAAAAATAAAGCAGTAATTGAAAAAATTCAAGATAGAAAAGTATATATAAAAAGACCTAAAATTGCAAATATAACACAAATTATATTAGTAGTTTCAAGTAAAAATCCAAAGCCAGACCTATATATGTTAGATAAACAATTAGCCTTTGCTGAATTTTTAGATATATTACCTATTATCGTTTTAAATAAAGTAGATTTAGATGATAATAATAATTTTAAAGAAATAAAAAAAATCTATGAAAAAATAGGATATAAAGTTATTACTACAAATGCAAAGCAAAAAGAAGGAATAAAAGAATTAATGCAGGTGCTAAGAAATAATATAAACGCATTTTCAGGAAATTCAGGTGTAGGAAAATCTAGCTTAATAAATGCTATTTTTGATACTAATATGACTCAAGAAGGAGAAATAAGTAATAGAAATAAAAGAGGAAAAAATACAACAACATCAATAAAACTATATGAAATAGATAAAAATACATATATAGCAGATACTCCTGGATTTTCAACATTTAATATTTCAGAAATAGAAAGTAATGACTTAGACAAATATTTTAAAGAATTTAGAGATAATATTCAAAAATGTGAATTCATAGGATGTACACACATAAAAGAAAATAATTGCGGAATAAAAACAGCAATAGAGGAAGGTAAAATTGATATAGGAAGATATGAAAGATACTGTAAAATTTATCAAGAATTAAAAGAAAGAGAGGAAAGAAAATGGTAGAAGTTTCAACATCAATACTTTCAGTAAAAGAAAAAGAAGCATCAAAAGTATTTTTAGGTCTAGAAGCGGCAAAGACAGATTATTTTCATATAGACGTAATGGACGGAAAATTTGTAGAAAAGAATACATACTCTGAAATGCTAGAATATTCATCATATATTAGACGAATTTCTAATTTACCATTAGATGTACATTTAATGGTGGAAGATATAGATAAAGCGATAGATGACTATTTAGCGGTTGAACCTAATATAATTACATTTCATTTGGAAGCATGTAAAAATAAAGAAGAAGTATTTTTTTATATTAATAAAATAAAAGAAAATAATTGTAAAGTAGGTATTTCTATAAAGCCGGAAACAAATATAGAGGAAATATATGAATATTTACCATATATACATTTAGTTTTAGTTATGACAGTTGAACCAGGCAAAGGTGGACAAACTTTACTGAGTGATATGATTAATAAAATCTCAGATTTAAAAAATTATACTGATGAGAATAATATGGAGATAGATATTGAGGCAGACGGTGGAATTAATTTAAGAACTGCTCCAGAAGTAAAAAGTGCAGGTGCTAATATTTTGGTGGCTGGTACTGCTATTTTAATGGCGAGAGATTATGGAGTTATTATTAAGGAGCTAAAAATGAACCCTCCTTGCTAAACATTTTTGTCTAACATTTTGGGTTCACTTCAACGTCCCTAAAGTTCAAAGTTCAAAACTATAATTTTATTTTCTACTTATCAAATTATATACAATTAAACCTAAACCTAGAATAATAGCAATAATATCTATAATAGTTCCAACATAAGGAATCAATCCAATAGCCCAGAAAATAATTGCAGTAATAATTAACAAACCGAATTTTCCAATATTTTTTGTAATCTTTAATTTTTCACAAATAATATTATTAATAGCAATAACTAATATAGAAACTGAAAGAGCAATTCCTATAAAATACAATGATAACAATAGCATTGAAATTGAAGCAGTAATCTTAATAAATAATAAAGCTATTGAAACAACAGGCACTGCAATCAATCCTAAAAGACCAAAACCAATAACAGGTAAGACTTTTTTAGATTTTATTACAGAAGTTTTCTCTAGGAACTTAGGTGCTAACCATAAGCATAATAACCAAACAACAATTACAATAACCAAAAATGTTCCTAAATTAATCAAATAAGATTGAATAGAACCAGTTGAGATTGCTTTGTTATAATTTATTTCTCCTGAAACGTTTTCTTCAGAAATACTAAGCTCATTTGGTGATGAATAATTTAAGTTACCTTGAATTGTACCAGAAGAAGTAACTGTACTACTTTCGTTATCTTTCATTTCCACATCTTGAGAGAAATTTAAAGAATTTGTACTTATGAAAGCATTACGTCTTACTGTACCAAATATATTTGTATTTTTAGAAACTATTTTTACATCTCTATATACAAATCCTGAAACAGTAATGTTACTAGATACAGAATAAATGTCATAAACTGTTCCGTTAACTTCTATATTTTCAGAAACATTAAATACATTACCAAAAACATAACCTTGGTCTGTAATAACTACATTTTTTGCTAAGATAAATACATCTCCTCCAATTTGAGAATTAATAGTTACAGTATTAGCCATTACAAATAAATTACCATCTATCATATAATCTATTGTAACATTGTTACCAGTTAAATAAACATCGCTACTTTTTAGTTCTTCAGAAACACCTGACACATTTGTAGATTCTTCAGTGGAAGATTCGTTTTCTGTAGCCTCACTTTCATTAATATTAGCTTCTGCTTGAGCTTCATCATTTTCTGCTTGAGTAGCCTCTTGATTAACTGAAATTGCTTCAACACCTGCATTATCTTGTGCAGTTGCACTTTCATCTGTTGCATTAGCAAATGGAGTTGCAAATAATAAGATAAGTATTGCTAATACTGATACAATTTTTAATTTTGTTTTTGACATCAAAATCCCTCCTATAAAAATTTTATAATATATAAAAAATATATATCTTTGTTAGGATTTTGTCAATTGAATTTCTAATTTTATTATTTTAAATTTTTGTTACAATTTAAGTTTTTTTGAACAAAATAAGCACAGTCAGTTTTGGATGATAAAGAAGAAGGAGAGATAGTTGAATATGAGCATTTCCCTTCTTTTTGATAAATACAATCCAAAGAACAATTAATATTTGTCAAAAAAATCACCTCTAGATAGTAATATGTAAAAAAAAAGAAAATATACTATAAATTCTTAGTATATTTTCTACAAAAATTTTTCACACAGCAATTATCACATTGAGGTTTTCTAGCGATACATGTATTCCTACCATGCCAAACAAATAGATGATTGATATCTTTTAAATATTCTTTTGGGAAAAGCTTAACTAAATCCTGCTCTATTTTTTCAGGCTCTTTTTCATCAGACAATCCCATTAAATTTGAAATTCTTTTTGCATGAGTATCAACTGCAATACCTTCTGCAATTCCAAATACTTCTAATAAAATGACATTAGCACTTTTTCTTCCTACTCCTGCAAGACTTGTTAACTCTTTCATAGTATGTGGAACTTCACCATTAAAGTTTTCAAGAACTTGTTTTGCACAAAGTTTAATATTTTTAGCTTTGTTTTTATAAAATCCGCAAGGATATATAATTGTTTCTAGTTCTTTGATATCTATATTAGCAAAATCTTCAATTGTTTTACATCTTTTAAAAAGTTCAGGAGTTGTTTTATTTACTCTTTCATCTGTACATTGGGCAGAAAGCATAACTGCAACAACTAATTGAAAAGGTGTTTCAAAATCTAAACTACATGTTGCATCTGGATATGCTGTTTTTAGGCAATTTATAAAATCTTTTACTTCATTCTTTTTCATTTTTAGAGAATCCTTATTACTATATTTAGGTTTTTATGGTTTTACCTATAAACCGTCTATTATTTTCTATTTTCATACAAAAATATAACAGAAAATATAAATTATGTCAAATTGAAAATATATTTAAGTTAAGAATTTATATATTTATTCCACAGCACATTTGTAAATAACTGTAAAGAATAATATCCTCAAGTTGACAAAATACGGAAACTTAAAGAAAATATAAAGTAAAAAATAATTTGACATAAAACGGAACAAATAATGGATTTAATTAATATAATATAACAAAGAAAAAGGAGGTAATAAAATGATTAAAATATTAAGAAAAACGCTTGCTGTGTGTTTAATAGGCTTAGGATTAGGAATATTATTAGTTTTATTGCTTCCAACAACAGGTTGGTTATTTGTTATAGGAGTAACAGTAGTTTGTGTTGGCTTTATGTGGTTAGCATGCTAAGAAAGAAAGGGAGGGAATACATATTATGACAGTAGTTGTAAAAAAAGTTCCAAAGTTTTTAAGAGGATTTGTAAAATTAATATTTGGAATAAAAGATTAAAAAAATAAAAGAGCTTAGGCTCTTTTTACTTTTCCATCTTTTAAACATTTAGCACATACATATATTCTTTTTGTCTCACCATTTATATTTGCTTTTACTCTTCTTAAATTTGGTTTCCATGTTCTAGAAGTTCTTTTACTGATGTGAGAACGAGTAATGCTAAGTTTATTTCCATAATTTATTGATTTTTCACATATTTCACACTTTGCCATTTTTTTGTTGCACCTCCTAATTTGTTAAAATAAATTGACTATTTATAAGTTTACCACAAATGGAAGAAAAAAACAAGTACTTTTTAAATTATTTTTACTTACTAAAATTGAAATATAGAAAAAGGTATTCTATAAAAGATCATGTTTTGCTAATAAAGTAGCAACTCATTTTAGAATACCTTTTATTATGTATATTATAATTAATTGTATATTTATAAACTATTTGTTATCAAGTAACATGTTTAAAATTTTAGGATAGATAGAATTTGCATTTTTATTCCAATTGTCAACAATTCTTTTTGCTCTATCTCTGGTTCCAGCAAAAGTTTTAACTTCAAAAATTGTTTCATTATTTTCTACGATTTTACATTTTATAATATACTCATTTTCACTTTTAGGAGTAAATTCAGCAATAATTGAAGACTTTTCTTCAATATCTGAAAACTCTTTTTTGAAAATATTATCTGCTTTTAATTTCATAATTCCTGGTAGGATATCTTTTGTAAGAATATATGCATTTTTGCCTTCAGAAGTTATTTTAATAACTTGCTCATTTTCTTTTGTATAAGAACCTACTAACTTTGAATCCATTAAATCTGTTAACACTTGTTTAAAATAAAAATAATTTATGTCATTTATAGAAGATATAATTTTAAATAAGCCATCTTGAGTAATATCACCATTGATGCAACTTAAAATATAAAGCATTAACACTTTATTTTCAGCCAAAGTAGTAGTAGTATTTAAATCTGAACTCATAAATAGCACTCCTTACTTTGATTAATTTTAGAAATTATATCACAATTGGCAAGAAAAGTAAAATAAATATGTAAAAAAACTTTAAATCCGGGAAATATAGTAGTATAATAATAAAGAAAAATAAAAAAGAGGAGGAAAAGAGACATGAAAAAAGGGAAAGTAGTTTTAGTAGGAACTGGATTTGTAGGAATGAGTATGGCATACTCAATGCTTAATAGAGGAGGAATAGAAGAACTAATTTTAATTGATATTGATAAAAATAAAACAATAGGAGAGGAAATGGACTTATCACATGGATTACCTTATGCACCACAAAAAATGGTAATAAGAGCTGGAGATTACGATGAATGTAAAGATGCACAAATTGTTGTAATAACAGCTGGACTAGCACAAAAGCCAGGACAGACAAGACTAGAACTTGCAGAAGCAAATGCTAAAATAGTAAAAGGAATTACACAAAGTATAATGGCAAGTGGATTTAACGGAATTATTATAGTAGCAAGTAATCCAGTAGACTTAATGGCATACATAGTATATAAGGTATCAGGACTTCCAAAAAATCAAGTAATTGGTTCAGGAACAGTATTAGATACAGCTAGACTAAGGTACTTAATAGGAAATTACTTAAAGATATCAAGTAAAAATATACATGCCTATATAATGGGAGAACATGGAGACTCATCTTTTGTTCCATGGCAACATTGCTATGTAGGATGTAAAAAAGTTACAGATGTAATGAAAGATAATAAGCATCCAATGGAAGATTTACAAAAGATACATGAAGGAGTTGTTAATGCAGCTTATGAAATAATTGAAAAGAAGAAGGCTACATATTATGGAATTGGAATGGCTTTAAATAGATTAGTAAGAGCAGTAATGGATGACGAAAATTCTATATTGACTGTATCAACATATCTAAATAATCAATATGGGGAAGACGATGTATATATAGGAGTTCCAGCAATAATAAATAGAAAAGGTGTAAGAGAGCTAATTGAATTGGAGCTAACACAAGAAGAACAAGAAAAATTAGATAAAAGTTGCGAAATAATGAAACAAATGAGAAAAGATTCAATAGACAAAATAATAGAAAAATAAATGTAAATAGATTGCATTTTAAAAAATTATATGTTATACTACACTAGTATTTGAAGAGAAAAAACGTTAGAAGGAAATATAATTTGAAAGAAAATTGAAAGAAAAACTTTCATCACTACGACTACCTTCAAGCGAAGAGAGAAAGGAATGAAATTAAAAATGGAAATAGCAAAATGGATATTAATAGTAATATATTTTATAGTGGCATTAGCTTTAATTATATTAACACTAATACAATCAAAGGATGATGAAGGACTATCATCAACTATAACAGGATCATCAACAAATAACTTTTATGAAAAAAATAAAAGTAGAACAAAAGAAGGAAAACAAAAAAGATGGACTATTATATTAGCAATTGTTTTTGCAATTTTAACAATTAGTTTAGGAATAATATATATGGCTTAGGATACAATAAAAGGGCGGTTTTATAACAAACAGGCCTTTTTTTAAGTTATAGGAAACAAGAAAGGATAGAATAAAAAATGGAAGACAAACAGCAAAAAATAATAGAATTCATGAAAGATGATGAATATGTGCCGATGAAGGCAAAGGAAATTGCCATGTTAATGAAAGTACCAAAAAATGAATATAATAAATTTTTAGAAACACTGGGAGATTTAGAACTAAAGCTTAAAATTCAAAAGAATAGAAAAAATAAATATTCATTAATAGAAAAAACATATTATGACGGTATTTATAGAAAGAACCAAAAAGGTTTTGGATTTGTTAGATTAAATGACGGATATAATGGGGATGATGAAGAAGTATATATATCAAAAGAGAACTCTTTGAATGCTTTAAATGGAGATAGAATTTTAATTGAAATATTAGAAGATAAGAATAAAGTAAAAAGTGCAGAAGGAAAAGTGGTTAGGATATTAAAACATGAAAAAGATACAATTGTAGGGATTTTTCAAAATAATAAAAATTTTGGATTTGTAGTTCCTGATGATAAGAACTTTGGAACAGACATATTTATTTCAAAAAAGGATTTTGGAAAAGCAAGAAATAACCATAAGGTATTAGTTAAAATAACAAAGTATCCACAAAACGGGAAAAAGCCAGAAGGAAAAGTTATAGAAGTACTAGGAAATGTAAATGAAGCAGGTGTAGATATGCTTTCATTGATTAAAGAATACAATTTACCTTCAACTTTTCCAGAACAAGTAATAGAAGAAGCAAAAAAATGTGGAAATAAAGTTGATAAAAAAGATATTCCTAATAGAGTGGATTGCAGAGATAGAAATATTTTTACAATTGATGGAGCTGATGCTAAAGATTTAGATGATGCTGTAAGAGTTGAAAAGTTACCGAATGGTAATTATAAATTAGAAGTTCATATTGCAGATGTTAGCTATTATGTGAAACCAAATAGTATGTTAGATAAAGAAGCATTAGAAAGAGGAACGAGTATATATATGCTTGGTAGAGTTATTAGTATGCTTCCAAGAGAATTATCAAATGGAATATGCAGTTTAAATGCTGGTGAAGATAGATTTACATTATCTTGTATAATGGAAATTAACAGTAAAGGAAATGTTGTATCATCAGAGGTATTCAAAGGAATTATTAATGTCAAAGAAAGAATGACTTATGAAGATGTACAAAAAATAATTGGTAAGACTGATAAGAAAGTTTTGAAAAGATATGAGCCATACATTAATGATTTTAAGTTAATGGAAGAATTAGCGATTATTTTGAAGAACAAAAGAATGGAACAAGGATATTTAAATTTAGATATTCCAGAAAGCAAAATTGATTTAGACATAGATGGAAAAGTAATTAATGTAGGAAAATATGAAACAACCTTTGCAAATGAAATTATTGAACAATTTATGCTTTCAGCAAATGAAACAATTGCAGAAAAATTTTTTTGGCTAGAAGCACCTTTTATTTATAGAGTTCATGAAGAACCAGACTTGGAAAAAGTACAAGAATTAAATAAATTTCTATTTAATTTTGGTTTAAAGATTAAAGCAAATAAAGATAATATTTATCCAAAAGAATTTTCAAAAGTACTAGAAGAAGTTAAAGGAAAAGAAGAAGAAAAAGTTGTTTCCAATTTGATTTTGAGAACTTTAAAAGTGGCTAGGTATGAAGCTGAAAATAAAGGCCATTTTGGTATTGCTAGCAAATATTATTGCCACTTTACATCTCCTATTAGAAGATATCCGGATTTATTTATTCATAGAATTATTTCTGAATATCTAAAGGATAATTATGATGTACCAGAAAAGTGGATAGAAAGTTACAAAACACAAGCAGATGATAGAGCAAAACAATCTTCTGAAAGAGAAAAAATAGCAACAAAAGTAGAAAGGGAAGCAGAAGATTTGAAAAAGGCAGAGTACATGGAAAAAAGAATTGGAGAGGAATACGAAGGAATAGTTTCTTCTATAACTTCTTTTGGTATGTTTGTTGAATTGGAAAACACTATAGAAGGCTTAATAAGGTTTGAAGATTTAGGAGATGAATACTTTATTTATGATGAAGATAGAAAAAGATTAATTGGAGAAAGAACGAACAAAGTATATAAGATTGGTGATAAAGTTAAAATTAAAGTGAAAAGTGCTAGTAAACTTTTAAGACAAATTGATTTTGAAATATTGAAATAATATTAATATATCAACATTAATTTAGTTACTTTAATATCTTTAATTAAGTAACAATTCAGAGGTCAATAGGGCAAGAATGCTTTCTTGAGTAAGCTTCGAATGTGCCGTGGAATAGATGTATAAATTCTTTGCTTAAAATAACTGAGGAAGCGTGATTAACGAGAGGCTCGGTTATTTTAAGCTTAGAATTTATAATCTATGGAGCAAGCCGAGAAGATTGCGAAAGAAACCATTCTTGCCCTATTGACCTCTGAAGTGTTACTTAATTATAAAGAAAATAGAGCTAAAGAAGCTAAAAAACAACAAAATAGAGAAAAACAAATAACAAAGATTCCGCCAACTTTGTTATTTTGTTGTTTTATTTCATAAATACCAAAAGCAAGTGACTTTATAAAAACATAAACTATAAATCCAATAAATATGATAAACTCAATAATATTAACCATTAAACAAATTCTCCTTTTTATATAATTATAATAGACAAGTTTGTTTTTTTGTTCTAGTTGGTGACATTATAAATTGAAATTATCACTGAATGTACCGTAGATAGTAAGCCAAGGCGATAATAAAAATTATAATATTCCCAAATAGAAGGACGAAAAAATGTTAAAATTATAATAAAATAGCAAAATCAAGTTTCAGTAAGTAAAAAACCAGAGCGAACAGAGCTATTTACAGAAATATCAAAAAAAGAATCTTTAAATTTTTCACTCCAATTATAATTTTCAAAATCATTATTAGTTAAAAAATTACTTTTAGCTAATTTTCCAAAACCATTAATATCAGACTTCAAATCTTTAGATATTTTATATAAATAACTTGATAAAGTACTTTGCAAGTAAGAGCTACAAGAAGCGGAAATTTTATCAATAGTTTTAGGATTTAAATATTTTGAATTACTTTTCATAGAATAAATACGACCAGAAAGATTATATTTTAATGAAATATAAGGGGTACCACTTACTATTTTTACATCAATAGAAGTTTTTGTGATAGGAGTAAGATAAATATCAATATACCTATTACTTTCTTCTGGGTCTGGTACTGAGACCAGAAAGCCATTAACTTTATTGTCTGTAAGTAAAAAAGCTAAAGTTTCAATTGAATTAAGTTCACCAACTAGTTTATCAGATTTAAATACTGCAAGACCTGTATTTTCACTATTAGAGTGATTGGCTAAAGGAGACTCATTTGATTTACCACTAGAATCTTTTTGAGAATTAATATCAGTAGAACTTTCTGAATTTTCACTACTAATACCACCTAGAATTGCATAAGAATCACAAGCATTACAAGTCATACTATTAAAAAAATGTCCAATTGTTGCATTTGAAGTAAAACCAGTAGATTTACTTGAACTTACAAAGACTTCATAATATTTAGGTAATAAATTTTCTAATGTAGGTTTTGAATTTTCTATATAAAGCTTTGCGGTTGTTTTTGTAATTACAAGATTTGTTGAAGGCCTAATTTGAGCATCATTTATCAAAGTATAGATTTCATTGGAAATTCCACGAGAGGCTAATTCTTCAGAAAAAGCAATCACTTTGCAATGTGATAAATTTAATTCTTTTCCAATATATGTGTTCATTAAGTTAATCCCACTACTAATTGAAGAAGCATCTACTGTATAAATAATAGAAGGGGATTGCTCTGAAGAACCAGAATCGCTTACAGAAGAAGGCAAAGTAAACTGAAAGCTTAAACGTAAAGTATTAGTATCAGAAGTATCTATGCCTAGAGCTACAACGGTAGCTAAATTATCTATATTTAATGCGGAATAAGAACTAGAAAACGCAATTATAATAACTATAATTAAGACAAATATTAATAATCTTTTAAAGAATTTTTTCATTTTCTAAAGTTCCTCCTAATCTTTTCTTTTTTAAATTTGCTAATAAAAGAATTGTTATAGATAATATTAAAACAATTCCAATTACCAAATATTTATATATAGTATTTTCTAAAAATATTGATATAGAAGTGTTTTTGGGCAATAGTGCTATTGTAAAAATTAATAGGCCGAAATTTAATATTAAAGGTTTAGAGGTACTCAAATTTGCAATTTTTTTTAAAGTTGTCATAGAAATTCTGACAGAAATACTCAAATAGCATACAATTTCTAAAATCCAAATAAGAATAAAAATGGATTCCAGTCTTTGAAAGAAACTTCCAAATTCAATATATCTTGCTGCTGAATATAATGGCATAATTTCATCAACTTGCATAATAGATGAAAACATAAATAAAATTGTAGCAATACATAAAATTAAATAAATAATACTTATTCCAATAGAAACAAGAGATATTTTTTTGAATTTTTCAGGATTATTCAAATATGGTGGAAGAAAATATATTATAGCAATTCCACCAAATGCACCAAGATTACCAAGTCCTGAAATAAAAGTATTAAAAAAGCCATCGCCTAATATAGGATATATATTTTCTAAACTTAAGTGACCTGTATTTGCAAAAAATATAAATAAAACAGTAATTAAAACAAAAGGTAAAACAATTAAATTTACTTTTGAAATTGTTTCAAATTCACCTTTATTAGCTACACAAACAGCAATAATAAAAAGGAGTAAAATAAACACTATACTAGTCATTGGATAATAGACTATTTTTAAATATTCGCAAAAATTTCTAAGCAGAATGGAAGCATTAAAAGTAAAATAAAAAATAAAAATAATGCCAATAATTTGTTTAAAAACCTTTCCACCTAAATATTCAGAAACGTCAATAATATCACAGCTAGAAAAATTTTTGAATAATTTGACAATTAGAATTGTAAGAACAATTGCAATAAAACCAACATATATCAAATTTATAATAGTTGCAGATTTTGTGGAAATTATTAAATTTCTAGGCAAAGAAACCAATGTATGAGCAACAAAAATTGATAATATAATACTTATTGCTTCAACTGTATTTAACTTAGAATGTGTCATATAAACTCCTTTCTAATTTTATTTATACTTCCAATTCATTGAAATGTGTTTTTGTTTCTTTTCTCTTTTAGGATTCAAAAAAGTAGCTCTAAACTCTCTTTTCCAAATAGGAGGTAAAAAGTAATCATTTCCTTTTACTTTTTCCAAAGGAGTAATACCAATAGTATAAGGAACTCCAAAAGATTTAGTATCTGCCATTAAAGTCATATAAACAAAAAAGCCTAATGCAATACCTAAGAACCCGCATATCCAACCTAAAAAGATAAAAATAAATCTAGAAACTCTTAAATGAAATCCAAAAGAAAAATCTGGAATAGCAAATGATGCAATACCTGTAATAGCAACTACAATAATTAAAATAGGACTAACAATTCCTGCACTTACAGCAGCTTGTCCAAGAACCAAAGCACCAACTATACCAATAGTAGGGCCAATAGGAGACGGAACTCTGAGACCAGCTTCACGAATAAGTTCAAATGATATTTCTAGTAATAAAATTTCTAGAATAACGGGAAAAGGAACATTTTGTCTTGAAGCAAGAATTGAAAATAACAATTCTGTTGGTAAGATTTCCTGATGAAAACTAGTAATAGCAATATATAAACCAGGTAGTAACAAAGTAATAAAAGCAGATAACAACCTAATCCCTTTCAAAAAATTAGAGAAAATGCCTTTTAAATTTTTATCATCTGGTGAGCCTAAAAAATCCTTTAAAACACCAGGCATGATTAATGCGTAAGGTGAACCATTTACAATAACAACAACCCTTCCATTTAATAAATGTGCAACGGCTTTATCAGGTCTTTCTGTTGAGATTATTTGAGGAACATTTAAGTAATTAGTATCTGAAATTAATTGTTCTAATTGACCAGCAGAAAGAAGAGAATCAACAGAAAGATTATTTAATCTATATTTAACTTCTGCGACTAGGTCTGAATTAGTAACATTCCCAATATAAAATAATGCGCATTTTGTTTTTGTAATTTCGCCTATTTCAATATTTTCAATTACTAGATTTTCATTATTAACAATTCTTCTTATTAAAGATGTATTTGTTCTTAAATTTTCAACAAAAGCTTCATGTGGACCTTTAATAACAATTTCATTTGCAGGTTTATCCACACTTCTTTGCTTGAAGCCTTTTACTTCAATATCAAAAGCTAAATTTAAGGTATCTATAAATAGTGCACAATTTCCGAGAATTAATTCCAGACATAACTTCTTCAAAAGTTGAAATTTGCTTAATTGAATTTTGTGGAATCAAACAGTTCATAATATAATTAGCTAAATCAAACTTTTTAACTTTTCTTACAGTAATATTATTAGTAACAGCTTCCGAAATAACCTTATTTTGAGAGCCTTCATATAAATTATTCTTATTTCGCATCATTAGAGGCTCTAATACAAATTCATTCAGAATTTTAGAATCAATCATACCGTCAATATACATTAAAAAAGCTTTATATTGTTTACCTCTGGCATTTAAAGTAAATTCTCTTAAGACAATATCACTATTAATTAATGTATTATATTTAGTCTTCATATATTCTAAGTTAACAGTAAGACTTGGATAAATAGGCATTTTAGTATTACTGTCGTATTCATTATTATCATTTTCATTATTTTCTTTTGAAGTGTCTGCAACCAAATCAAATTGATATTCATATTCTGGAGTGTAAGTTAATAATGATTTAAATAAATTTTTAAAATTCATATTTAATCATATTCCTTCCTAAAGGCACAAATTTGGTTGGAAAAAAATTAAATAATTATTTTTCAACCTTTTTCTTGTAAGTAACATATTTTATTGTAATTGCTCAGAAGTCGAAGAAGTTATAACTTTTTGAATTAGCTACGAATGTGCCGTGGAATAGATGTATAAATTCTTAGCTTTAAATAACTGAGGAAGCGTGATCAACGAGAGGCTCGGTTATTTAAAGCTTAGAATTTATAATCTATGGAACAAGCCGAGGAGATAATAAAAAAGTTATAACTCCTTCGACTTCTATAAGCTTATTTTTGTTAATATTATTTGCAATTTTTTGATTTTTATACTAGTTTTTCTAATTGAAAAATGTTATAATAAAAAAGTAGAGTTTAGCAAAAAGGAAGTGATGAGCATGAAAGACAAATTCACTACAATTGTAATGGGATTAGTCATACTCGTTATAATAGCAATAATAATTGTATTTGGAATGATGTTCTTTGAAGAAATCAATAACTCAGTAGAAGCAGATATAGAAAATTTCCAATATACTCAAGACTCAGCAGAAATACCAAAAACAACAGACCAAAATATAGAAACACCAAAGATAGTAGAAAAAGACCCATTAGACGAACTACAATCAGCAAATTCAGGAAGTTCATCAGAGCAAGAAAATACAAATATTGATTATACAAATGTAAATGTAAATAAATATTTTTACAATCAATTAAACGATTATTCAAAAACTATATATAAAGCATTTGAAAGTAACAAAGAAAATATGAAATCTGGTACATATACAGTACAGCTAGGAAATTCATTTTCTGATTTGCTTTCACAGCAAAATGGTTCAGAAATGTTAGGAAAATATTATCAATCAGCAATAGAGGCATATACTTATGACAATCCAGATGTATTTTATTTAAGCCCTAGCAAAATGTATTTAAATGTAGAAACTACAACAAGAGGAATAAGCAAAACATATAATGTATTTATAAATAGCGGAAATGAAGCAAATTACTTATCAGAAGAATTTTCATCAAAACAAAGAGTTGACGAAGCAATTGAACAAATAGAACAAGTAAGAAACGAAATATTAAGAAATAAGACAGGAAATACATATCAAGACATAAAAATGATACATGATTATTTAGTAGAGCATATTTCTTATGATACATCATTATCAAGACCATATATATACAATATATATGGAGCAATGGTTCAAAATGTATGTGTATGTGAAGGATATGCAAGAAGCATGAAATATTTACTAGATAGTATAAATATTGAATGTACAATAGTTATAGGAAAAGGAACAAATACAGAAGGTGTTACAGAAAACCATGCTTGGAATTATGTAAAAATAAATGATGAGTGGTACGCAATTGATGCTACTTGGGATGACCCTCAAATTCAAGGAGGAGGCATAGTACCAGATAGTTATAAATATAAATACTTTTTAGTAGGTTCAAGCGTAATGAACCAAGACCATGCACCAAATGGACAGTTTACTGAAGGAGGTCAGATTTTTGAATATCCAACATTAAGTATTTCTAATTATGAGTAAATTATATATAAAAAAATAATATAAATATGTAAAGAGGAGAGACTATGGCATTAAAAGATATAAGAGAAATAATACCATTTGCCAACAAAATAAAAGTATATGCGTTTGTTGGACCTTCAGGAACAGGAAAAAGTTATAGAGCACAAATGGTGGCAAGTGAAAAAAACACACATTTTATTATAGACGATGGACTACTAATAAAAGATAACGAAGTTGTAGCAGGAGAATCAGCAAAAAAAGCACCAACAAAAGTTGCAACAGTAAGACATGCGTTATTTTATGAAGAAAGTGAAAGAGCAGAAATTGTAAAAGCAATAAAAAAATACAAACCGCAAAGTATATTAATATTAGGAACATCAGACGGTATGGTTCAAAAAATAGCAGCCAATTTAGGATTGCCAGAAATATCAGAAACTACATATATAACAGATGTAGCTACTCAACAAGAAATGGAAACAGCAAGAAAAATAAGAGTAACAGAAGGAAAACACGTAATACCAGTACCAACATTTGAAATAAAAAAAGACTTTTCAGGATATTTATTAGACCCATTACAAATATTCAAATCAAAAGGAAAAGGTCAAAAACCATATATTTCAGAAAAGTCAATAATAAGACCAACATTTAGTTATATGGGAAAATTCACTATTTCAGATGTAGTATTTAGACAAATATTAGAATATTTAGCATCACAAACACCTGCAATATACAAAATATTAAAAACTAGAGTAGAAAATTATGGTGAAGGTGCCAAACTATATATGGAAGTTACTATTGTATATGGATATAATGTAGTAGAAGGATTGAAAAACTTTAAGGAAAAAGCAAAAAAAGAAATAGAAAAATTAACAGCTATGAACGTTGTAGAGCTAGAGGTTATAGCTAAAAATATTTATGTGGAACATTAGGGACACTCCAAAACGTTCCATAAAAGCTTAAAAAATACACCAATAGTCTATCTTATAATATTAATAAAATAACCAAAAAGAAAGATGGAACATTTTGGAGTGTCCCTAATGTTCCACTTAATATTTTAGAAGGAGATAAGGAAATGTCATTTATAGTAGCGATTGATGGACCTGCTGGAGCAGGAAAAGGAACAATAACAAAATTAGTAGGAGAAAAATTAGGACTAATTAATATTGATACAGGTGCAACTTTTAGATGTGTTGCACTAAATATGATTAAAGAAAATGTAGACATTACAGATGAAGCTAAAATAAAAGAAATACTAAAAAAAATAAATATTGAAATTCGTCCTAATGGAGAAATATTTTTAAATAATGAAAAAGTTACTAAAAGAATTAGAGAAAATGATGTAAATAATTTGGTTTCACCTGTTTCTACTATTCGAATAGTAAGAGAAAAGCTATTAGATATACAAAGAAAAATGGCAGAAGGAAAAAATGTAATTATGGAAGGAAGAGATATAGGAACAACTGTATTTCCTAATGCGGATGTAAAGATATACTTAGATGCAACACCAGAAGAACGAGCAAGAAGAAGGGTTTTACAGAATGAAGAAAAAGGTATAGTTTCTTCTTATGAAGAAGTGCTAGAGAATATTAAAGACAGAGATAAACGTGATTCTACTAGAGAAATAGCACCTTTAAAAAAGGCTGATGATGCTATATATGTGGATTCAACAAATTTAAATATAGAACAAGTCGTAGAAAAGATTATAGGAATTATTAATGATAAAAATATAGTTAATTTTGAATTTGATTCTAATAATTAATATGTGAATAAATATCGGAAAGGAATGTAATATAATATGAAAAAAGTTATTAAAGAAATCATAAAGTGCATTGTAAGGGCTGTTCTTTATATATGGTTTAAAATTTTTTATCAAGCAGAAATAAAAGGATTAGAGAATGTACCTAAAGAAGGACCTCTTATTTTTTGTGGAAACCACAGAAGCTATTTGGATCCACCATTAATGGTAGTTACAGCTAAAAGAGATATGAAGTTTTTAGCTAAGGAAGAGTTATATAAAAATAAGTTTTTAGCATTTTTAGGTTGGGCTTTTGAGGCAATACCAGTAAAGAGAGATGAAAAAGATGTATCAGCAATTAAGAAATCGTTGAAAGATTTAAAAGAAGGAAAGTGTATTGCATTATTTCCAGAAGGAACTAGAAATGGTTTAGAAAAGGGAGAAAAAGTAAAAGATGGAGTTGCTTTTTTTGCGGTTAGAAGCGGAGCTAAAGTAGTACCCTGTGGAATAAAAGGAGGAACTAAAGGAAATCATAAAATTACTATAACTTATGGCAAGCCACTGGATTACAGTAAATATAAAGGTAGCAAGGATAAAGAGGTTTTAGAGAATATTACTGAGGAAATTATGAATAATATTATGGAACTTGCTAAATAAGAAATTTTAAAAAATTGACAAATTTGTTATAAAGTTGTATAATATATAAGCATATTTAAAGAGAAATGACGTTTTTCAGAAAATGAAAAGCGTCTTAAGTTATGTAAAGCATACAAACAAATAAATATAAGTAGAAAGAAGTAAAATAATTAAAGTAAAAAATAAAAAGGGAGAGGGAGAAAATGAACAACCAAAAAATTAGAAACATAGCAATAATCGCACACGTAGACCATGGAAAAACAACACTAGTAGATGCAATGCTTAAACAAAGCCATGTATTTAGAGAAAATGAGCAAGTAGCAGAAAGGATAATGGATTCAAATGACCTAGAAAAAGAAAGAGGAATCACAATTCTTTCTAAAAACACATCAGTTATGTATAATGATATAAAAATCAACATTGTAGATACGCCAGGACATGCTGACTTTGGAGGAGAAGTAGAAAGAGTATTAAAAACAGTAGATGGAGTTTTACTTTTAGTAGACGCATTTGAAGGTGCAATGCCACAAACAAGAGAAGTGTTGAAAAAATCATTAGCATTAGGACTAAAGCCAATTGTAGTAATAAACAAAATAGATAGACCAGGAGCAACACCAGAAAAAGTTGTTGACCAAGTAATTGAATTATTTATAGAATTAAATGCAAGTGATGAACAATTAGATTTCCCAGTAGTATATGCATCAGCTAAAAATGGAATAGCAAAAATGGATTTAAATGAGGAAACAACAGACTTACATTGTCTATTTGAAACAATAGTAAATACTATAAAAGCTCCAAATTGTGATGAAGAAGGACCAGCACAGATGTTAGTTTCAAATATAGATTATGATGACTATGTTGGAAGAATTGCTGTTGGAAGAGTTGAAAGAGGTATCATAAAAGTAGGAATGCCAGTAGCAATATGTGGTAAGGAAGACAAAATCACACAAGGAAGAGTTGCAAAAGTATATACACATGTTGGATTAAATAAAGTAGAGGTAGAAGAAGGAAAAGCAGGAGATATTATTGAAGTTGCCGGATTATCAGATATAAATATAGGAGATACTATATGCGATTTTAATCATCCAGAGAAAATACCATTTGTTGATATTGATGAACCAACAGTAACGATGACATTTAGTGTTAATAATGGGCCATTTGCAGGAAAAGAAGGACAATTCATTACATCAAGACATATAAGAGATAGATTATTTAAAGAGTTAGAGAAAAATGTTTCTTTAAGAGTAAAAGAAACAGATTCACCTGATAGTTTTGAAGTAGCTGGTAGAGGAGAATTACATTTATCAGTATTAATAGAAACAATGAGAAGAGAAGGATTTGAATTACTAGTTTCAAGACCTAAAGTTATATTTAAAGAGATAAATGGAGAAAAATGTGAACCAATTGAGGATTTAGTAGTAAATGTTCCTGATGATTGTGTCGGAAATGTTATTGAAAAATTGGGAAGAAGAAAGGCTGAAATGGTAAATATGGAGCCAGCTGAAGCAGGTCATACAAAGATTGAGTTCAAAATTCCAGCAAGAGGGTTAATTGGATATAGAACTGAATTTTTGACAGATACTAAAGGCGAAGGTACAATGAATCATATATTTGACTGTTATGAACCATATAAAGGAGATATCCAAGCTCGTGTTAGAGGAACAATAGTTGCTTTTGAAAATGGAAAGTCTGTAACTTATGGATTATATAATGCACAAGATAAGGGAGATTTATTCATCGGACCGGGTGTAGAGGTTTATGAAGGAATGATTGTGGGATTAAATTCAAGAGGAGAAGATTTAGCAATTAATGTATGTAAAGAAAAACATTTGACAAATACAAGAGCTTCTGGTTCTGATGATGCTTTAAGATTAGTTCCACCTATTCAGATGTCTTTAGAAAAAGCTATTGAGTTTATTCAAGATGATGAACTTGTTGAAGTTACTCCTAAATCTATTAGATTAAGAAAAAAGATTCTTGATACTAAGGAAAGAGAAAGAGCGAATAGAAATAAATAGTTACAGTAAGAGCTTAGAAGTTAATGTGTCAACGGTAACATAAAATTAATTATGAAAATTATTGACAAATAAAAGCCTTCAGTATATAATAAGAATACAAAAAATACAAAAGGAGGCTACGAACATGAATATTAAAGCTTCCACATTAGTAATTCAGCGGAGTTGCAAAATAAATCCAGATATGGATTGCGAGGACTGTAAGAAAAAAGATTGTCCATTCATATACTGCAAAAATATAGATTGCATGGAATGTCTGGAAAGATATATGTGTCCGATGTGTCAGGGCAATTGTAAAAAATGTGATAAACAGTTGCTCTGTAAAATTTGTGATAACTTTGCTGAATAAAATTCGAAAAAGAGTCATTTAACATGGCTCTTTTTTTGTCCCATTCACTGTAAGATTTCATAGATAAAAAATAGTTGATTATTTATGTAGAATAGTGTACAATAAAACAAATAATTCAAAAGAAGGGGAATTTTATGGATTTTAGAAGAAAAGCCATCGAAATGAAACAAAGAGGAGAAAGTGCAGAAAAAATCAGTGAAAAATTGGGATTAAAAATAACAGAAGAAATGATTCAAAAATGGTCTAAAGAAGATCAAATAGAAAGTTCTAAACGAATTATATTTAAATTAGATTCAAAGCAAAAAAAAGAAAATAATAAAGAAAAAAGAAAGAAAATACTTTTAGAATTAAAAAATAAGATAAATGAAATATTAAAAATAGTGCCAGATGATATAGATATGCAAACGAAATTAATGTATGCAGAAATAGGACTAAAAAATTTTTATAAAGCAAGAGAAATAGGATATTCATTATTAGACAAAAAAGAATCAATAGAAATACTAAATGGTGTAGCTATAACAGAAGAAGTATTAAAGAATTATGATACAGCAATTAATATCAATAAAAAAATAATCGAGATTTCAGAAAATAATGAATATTATCAAAAAAGAATTCAAAGATTAGAAGAAAAAAAGCAAAATACATATAAAAATGAGACAAAAAGCGAAAAAGACATATTATATAGAGAAATATCTTCTTTAGAAAAAAATCTGTTAAATTTAATGGACAAAAAGAAACAAAAATATGTTATGGCTGGAGAACATCCTAATTTGGCTAAAATAAGTGAGGAAGCTTATACAGAAACATACAGAAAAATAGAAGTTATAGCAAAAGAGATTATAGAAAAATATCCTGAAGAGATAGTGGCAAAACAAAGGCTGTTAAAAGCTTTAGTGATTTTAGGAGAAAATGAAGAGGCTAAAAATGTGGCTGAAAATATATTAGAAGAAAATAGTAGAGATAAAGTTGTTTTATGGTATTTATCTAAAATTGAGCGAAGTACAGGAAATCTATACAAAGAAAAGGAATATTTAGATGAAATAATTAAAAATTCTCCTGAGGGAGCACAAGTAAAAGTACTGCAAAGATTAGTGGAAGTAGAAAATCTAATTAATAAAAAAGAGGAAAAAGAAGAAATAGAGAAATTAATACAAGAAGGAAATACAGAAGAAGCAAGAAAACAATGGTTATCTGAAATTCAAAAAGAAATTGTACAAGGAGAAATTACTCAGCAAGATATAGAAGAAAAAATTCAAGAAGCAAAAAAATATCCTAATTTTACTAATAGTGTAATAGAGTTATTAGATTTAAAAGCATATATGACAGGAGATTTAAAACAGCAGGAAGAAGATTTAGAAGAATATGTAGATACAGAATTTTCTATGACACCTCAGGAATATAATGATGTACTAAATGAAATTAGCAGAGTAAGGGGAAAAATAGAAGAAGAAAAGAACTTAGAAAAGTTGATGAAGAAAAAAGAAAATCATGAAAAATTTGAAGCATCAAATGAGCAACGACAATTTTCAAAAACGATTATAGAAAAATTAAATACAGCTTCAATTTCTAAGAAAGATTTACCTGGTATAGTAAAAAAATTAGAAACATTTCCAGATGCTGCTAGAGCAATATTCTTAATTACTAAATTATATGAAATTGTAGATAGTAGAGAAGCAGCTTACGAAAATTTAATTAAATATACAACAATTATGAACTTAACTTCTAAAGATAAAAATCGAATTGCTTTATTGCAACAAAAATTGATGGAAAAAGATAGAAAAAACGGTGCAATTCATAAAATAAAGGGGATATATGACAAGCAAAAAGTACAAAGCAAATATACAAAAGAAATTAATAAACAAGAAATTATTCAAAGATTAAAAAATCATCAAAGCGTGCAACAAATTTTTGAAACATATAAAGAAAAAGGAATTTCTTTAAAAAGTATTGCTAGGATAAAAACATTTCTTGCAAGGAAAGATGAAGATTATGCAAAAGAAGATGCAAAAATTCAAAGATATGCAAGAAATTTGTTAGAAAAAGGTTACAATATGCGTGATGTTTATGCTATAATGGAATATGATGTTTCTATGCCAACATTACAAAAATTAGAAAAAGACATAAAAGACTTAGAAGAAGAACAAAAATAAATAAAAGATTAATAATGTAAAATTTATGCAATTGATAACAAAAATAAAATGGAGATGACAAAATGAATAAAAATGAATTAGAAAAAGTAAAACAAAAAGCATTACAAAATCATATTCCTATAATTATGGATGAGACTCTTGAAGTAATGGAACAATATCTAAAAGAAATAAATCCTAGAAGAATACTAGAAATTGGTACAGCAGTAGGATATTCAGCAATGTGCTTTACAGAATTTTTAGGCGAAGATGGAAAAATTGATACAATAGAAAGAGAAGCAGATAGAGTAAAAGAAGCAAGAGAAAATATAAAAAAAGTAGGAGTAGCAGAGAAAATCAATATTTATGAAGGTGATGCAGTTGAAATTTTACCAACGCTAAATAACAAGTATGATGCGGTATTTATAGACGCAGCTAAAGGAAAATATCCGTTTTTTTTGAAAGAGGCCTTAAGATTGATAAATCCAAATGGAATTATTTTTGCAGATAATATTTTATATAAAGGATATGTTATGAGTGATTATAACAAACATAAACAACGTACAGCTGTTAGGAATTTGAGAGAATATATAAAAGAAGTAAGTGAAAACCCAAATCTCGAGACTGAAATTTTAGAAGTTGGAGATGGATTGGCTGTAAGTAAGATAAAATAGAGAAAGCTAGTTTATAAGATAACATTTATTTTATAAACTAGCTTTTTTTAAAGCTCTAAATCCGATTCTTTTTGCTCTAATTCGTTGTTAAGAGACTTTGCATAATCTATAATATCAGCTCGAGAAACATCATTTGGTAATAAAGATTTTAAACGAGTATTTTCTACATAATATTTATTTTTAGAAGTTTTACAAATTTGTTTTAATCTTTCAATTAAAATATTACGCAAACAAGATATAGAATCTTTTTTACGAAGAACTTCTGAAAATTCATCTTCAAGACTCTTAGCTTGAGTATTAGCAGTAGAGAAAGAAGTATGCCCGGAGTGACACACATTCATATAAGGAGATATTGATAAAGCCAAATCTAGAAGATATTTATCAGTATCTATTTTTATTGAGGTTTTATTTCTGTCTTTAGAAGAATTCTGTGCGTTTTCAACATCTGAATGTGTTGGAGAGTCAGAATTAAAAGTCATAAAGTCTTTTATTTTTATATGTTTCATATATTCTTTAATTCTACTTGACATTAAGTATTTTTTTCCAAAGGGAGTTTTTAAAAAATCTTCTTTTTCAGCTTCATCCTTAAATTTGGGCAGTTCAATTTCAGATACAATTTGGTCAGCTGGAAATGACTCTAATTTGCTTAAATAAAAATCTAAAGGTTTATCATCATCTGGATTAGCAAGTTCGAAAAATGAATCAATATTTACAGATTTTCCTTTTATACCACTATGGAAAGCAGATCCCTTTTTTGCCTCATAATAACGTTTATTAGATTGAAGCTGTAATTCAATATCTCCATAAGGAGTATGTATATTATAGTATATTGCGGCAAATCCATTAGGCTTTTTAGAATCTTTTACAAATTCTACATTAGCATGCAAAGCATTTTTTATTAATGGAGATTCAAAAACATTAGGAATAGTTTCTCTTAATATTTCATATTGTAATTTATCACTTAACCTAGAACGTAAATCATTAAGTAAGCTATTTAATGAGGTAACTTGTTCAGGAGTTATAGTAGTAGAAAAACTTTCTGAGTTACTTTTTATTTTATAACTATTTAATATTTGTGTCAGCTCTGTTTTGTATGGAATAATTCTTTCGTCTGTAAATTCATCATAAGTTGAATCTATAATTTTTTCTAGAGTTTCTTTTACTAATAAAGTATATTCTTCCTCTCCTATATAGCTATCTTTTAATTTTTCTTCTACATCTTCAATAAAAAGCCTATTTTCTTCTCTTTTTTTACGTAAAGATTCTATTTCTGGAGAAATATATTTAATATTAGTTTTTAATGAAGATTTTATATGACTTAGAACTATAGTTGCCGCATTAATATCTGTAGTAGCCTTATCTAATGAAAAATCATTTTTTAAAGCATCATATTCAGTAATATACGAAGGATTTTTAAAATCTACAGAATTTATTCCATTAGCAAATTCTTTTTGAATGTTTTTTATAAAACTAGAATCACTTTTTATCCTAAAAGGTATATAAATTGATAAATCCGGATATAGTTCTCTATATGTTAAATAAATAGCACAAATTAAATAAGAAAAATACTGTCTTGCTTTAATGTTATTTTGATTAAGATATTTATCTAGTAAAGTATTTAATTGATTCTCTAAAAATTCCTTGGATGGATTTATATTGGTTTTTAAAGAGTCTTTAAACTTATTATTTGTATCCATTATTGATTTCATCCCTTCCTAATATATTTAAGATAATATTAAAAAATGTTTTTAATAATTTGACTTTTTAGAAAAATAAACATTTTTTAATGCAAACAATTTCTATTTTATTATAACATAAAAAAATCGAATAATCAAAAAAGTAACATAAATACGATAGCATAAATTTTTAGTAGGATTCCTCTTCATTAAAATCTTGAACTGACTTTGTTTCTTGATTTTTGAGATCC
>CALXJX010000010.1 GCA_944388735.1 uncultured Clostridia bacterium | reverse complement strand
AAGGCCCCGTGGTCAAGCGGTTAAGACATCGCCCTTTCACGGCGGAGACATGGGTTCGATTCCCGTCGGGGTCACCAATTTAATATTTTGCCACTTTAGCTCAGCTGGCCAGAGCACCGCACTTGTAATGCGGGGGTCCCCAGTTCGAATCTGGGAAGTGGCTCCACATAAAGGTCAATAGTTTTGAGAAAACTCTTAATTGTTGGCTTTTTTTATTGCTTATTAAGACCAAATTTCAATAATTAAAGCAAAATTATTAAAATAAATTCTAAAATATGCAAGATTTAATTTTTGAGTCTTGAAAATTTATAAATATATTTTATGAAAAAGGAGAAAAAGAAATAATGGAAAAAAAGGTTGCTATAGTAACAGGAGCATCAAGAGGGATAGGAAGAAGTATTGCATATTTATTAGCTAAAAAAGGAATAAAAGTTATAGCTAATTATAATCAATCTGAAGAAAAAGCAAGGGAATTAAAAGAAGAATTGGAAAAAGAAAATATAAATATAGATATAATAAAAGCAGATGTATCAAAAAGAGAAGAAGCAAAAAGATTAGTGCAATTTGCTATAAATAGTTACGAAAAAATAGACATATTAATTAATAATGCTGGAATTGCTGAATATAAATTATTTACAGAAGAAACCGATGAAGACTGGAATAGAGTTATTAATAACAATTTATATTCTGCATTTGTTATGTGTCAAGAAGTAAGTAAGAATATGATACAAAATAAAAACGGATGTATTATTAATATTTCATCTATATGGGGAATGGTAGGAGCTTCTTTAGAAGTTATTTATTCTGTTTCAAAAGCTGGAATAGACGGATTAACAAAAGCTTTAGCTAAAGAATTAGGACCTTCAAATATTAGAGTAAATTCAATAGCTCCAGGTACAATTGATACAGATATGAACAAAGGATTAACAAAACAAGAATTAAAAATATTAGAAGAAGTAACACCTTTAGGAAAAATAGGAAAACCAGAAGATATAGCAAAATGCGTTAATTGGCTAGTAGAGGATGAATTCACAACAGGTCAAGTTATCTCACTAAATGGGGGATGGGTTATAACATAAAAAACATGAAAATAATTCAAAAAATGAAATATTTTCATGTTTCTTTTTTGTATGAAAAAATTAATTTTAAACATTTAAATATATATTTTACTTATACAACTATATATAATTAGTGTTGTTCAGTAGAAGCTGACTTTTTTCTGTAATTTCCAGAAATTAACTTAGGAAGATATGTTATTATCTTATACACAGCTAAACGAATTTTTTTACTCCATAAATAGGATTTTCTTAACTTTCTAGCAGAACCTAAAGAAACAGGTTCATCTTCTAGAACCAATAGCTCTGTTTGTGGTTTTTCTAATGGGAAAACATAGTTTTGACCGTCATTATTATCCCATTCGTTATTATTATTTTTAAAACAGAAATTAAAAGTATCTCCTTCACCTAATTGGATTTCAGCTTGGAAACCTAAATCTGTTTTTTCCATTTGAATATCATTTATATTATCCCAATTTAAACCAAATCCATAATGTATAGATACTTCTTCAGAAGCATCTTGAAAAAATTTCCCTGTATAAGAAATTTTTACTTTGCTATTTTCTATTAATTTATCTGTATTGAAAAATATATTTTTAATTAGTTCCATACAAATTCTCTCCTTATTTATCTTTTGCTTTCAACATTATATTATTAAATTTTACAATGTTCAAGTATTTTTTTTAAAATCAATTAAATTTATTCAAAATGTAACAAATCTGTAATAAATCTGTAACAATTATTTTGTAACAATATGTAATAAAAAGATGAATATATAAAAGAACAAAGTGCTGAAAGGTTATTACAAACATATTAAAATAAAAGAAATTATATTGTAAAAAGAATAAGTTTGTGTTACTATTTATATAGTATATAATAAAGGGGATATTTTTATGAAGGAAAGTATTGTAAAAGAAAATGTGGAGGAAAAAGAATTGGAAAAGCCAATTGAAGAAAGCAAGATAATTGAAGAGGAATCAGTTAAAGAAAGCAAACCAGAAAAAGAAGAAAAAAAAGAAGAAATAGAAACAACAGAAAAAACAAAATTTAAAAAAGCAACTGAGAAGCCTAAAAAAGTAGAAAAAGAAATAAAAAAGATGGACGAAAACAAAAAGAAGAAAGGAAAGAAAATAGCAATTATAAGTATAATGTTTGCAATAATAATTATTTTTATTTCTACAATTTTTGCACTTATAAATATGAATAGTAATAAAATACTAAGCGGAGTTTCTATCAAAGGAATTGATGTATCAGGATTGACAAAAGAAGAAGCAAAGGCAAAATTAGACTTAATATATAATGAGAAAAAAGAAAAAGAAATTAATTTGAAATATGAGGACTATGTATCAAGTTTAAATCCAACTTTAATGGAAGTAAATTACGATGTTGAAAAAGCAGTAGATGAAGCATATTTGATTGGTAAAGGAGATAATATTTTTATAAATAACTACAATATATTATTTACTTTAATAGGAAAAAGAGATATCAATGTAGATATGACTTTAAATGAAGATGTAACAAAACAATCTATACAAGATATTGGAATAAATATACCAGGAGTTGTAATAGAATCAAGTTATTCAATAGAAGGAGATAAACTTATAATTACAAAAGGTAAAGAAGGAAAATATGTTGATACAGAAGCTTTATTAAATAAAGTAAAAGAAAATTTAAATAATATTAGTATAACAGAAGATTACATAGAAATACCAGTTATAGATAAAAAACCAGAAGAAATTGATATAGACAAGATTCATAGTGAAATTTATAAAGAAGTAAAAGATGCATATTACACAAAAGACCCATTTACAGTATATCCAGAAGTAGAGGGGATAGACTTTGATGTTGAAGCAGCTAAGGCACAAATTGCAGCAGAAGATAAAGAAGAATACGAAATACAATTAATTATTACAAAACCAAAAGTTACTATAGATCAAATAGGCACAGAAGCATTTCCAGATCAATTAGCAACATATTCAACAAGATATGATGCATCATTAAGAGATAGAAGTACAAATTTAGAAATTGCATGCAGTAAAATAAATGGAAAAGTACTTATGGCAGGAGAAACATTTTCATATAATCAAACATTGGGAGCAAGAACAGCGGCAGCAGGATACAAAAACGCACAAGTTTATGAAAATGGGCAAGTAGTAGACGGAATCGGAGGAGGAATTTGTCAAATATCTTCTACACTATATAATGCAGTATTGATGTCAAACTTACAAATTGTAGAAAGAAGAAATCATCAATTCATAACATCTTATGCACCAGCAGGAAGAGATGCAACTGTTGCTTATGGATTAATAGATTTTAAATTTAAAAATACTAGAAAATATCCAATAAAAATATCAGCTTCTGCTAAAAATGGAATTGCAACAGTAAGTATTTTTGGAATAAAGGAAGAAGAAGAATATACTTTTTCATTTAGTACAAAAACAGTAGCAACTATTCCTTATACAACTAGATATGAAGAAGATGCAAGCCTTCCTGTTGGAACAGAAAAAGTTAAACAAAAAGGTGCAAATGGTATAAAAACAGAAACATATATAACTAAAATGCTAAATGGAAAAATAGTTTCAACAGAATTGTTGTCAAAAGATACTTATGATGCAATGGCAAGAATTGTAGTTAGAGGAACAAAAGGTGCTAAGAAGAACGAAACAACGCAAACTCAAAAACCTTCAAGTGATACAACAAATAAAAATCAAAATAGTACAACAACTAATACAAATAAAACTAATACTACAACTAATACGGCTACGAATACGAATAAGACAAATGATACCGACAAAAAGCAAAATAATACAAATAAAGATACTACAAATACTAAAAATTAAAGTTTTATTCTAATAATTAATATATTAGTAACCAATCAGAAGTATCTGAAGAAATCATTATTCCTTCAGATACTTTTGAGAATGTATACCTATAAAATAAAGTTGAGAAATTAACTATTGACAAGAATAAAAAAAGATACTATAATTAATTAGCAAAACAAACGGGCCATTAGCTCAGTTGGTAGAGCAGCAGACTCTTAATCTGACGGTCGGAGGTTCGATCCCTCTATGGCTCACCATAACATTATACAAACATATATAATCAAAAATAACATTACTAACATTTGTATAGTAATGTTATTTTTGATTTCGTTTTTTCTAATTTATAAAGTTTTTCTGCCTAAAGTCGAAAAACTTTTATTTTTTTGACTTTTTTCGACTTAAACTTATTATTACTATAAAATTATATTTTAAATTACTTTATTTTATATTTTATAACAAATCCGTTAGCAAGAAAAAGAAGTTTGTTTTTGTCAAGTTTTGGTTCACCAAAAAAGTCTTATACGAACACGCAAATAGTTGACAAAATACCCAGAAAAAGCTAAAATAAATATATTGGAAGAAAAATAAAGGGGTGAGGGTTATGCTAAAAATATATAATACAGATATAGATACAAATAAAACAGAGGAAATAAAAGAATTTAAAAAAGGGAGTTGGATTAATTTAGTTAACCCTTCGGAAAGTGAAATAAAAAAAGTATGTGAAAATATAAACATACAAGAAGACTTTATTAGGGATGCATTGGATTATGAAGAAAAAGCTAGAATAGACCAAGAAGAAGATGACAATACAATTTTATTTGTAGTTGATGTTCCAATTATTGAAAAAAACGAAGAAAATGATATATACACAACAATGCCATTAGGAATGATAGTAGTAAGAGACGATTTTTTCATAACAGTATCACTGAAAAAAAATAAAATAATAGAAGATTTTGAGAAAAGAAAAGTAAAAAACCTTCAAACATACAAAAAAACAAGATTTATATTTCAAATACTATATTTAAATTCATCATATTTTTTACATTACTTAAAATTAATAAATAAAGAAACAGAAATAGCAGAATATATATTAAAAAATTCTATGAAAAATAAAGAACTATTAAAATTACTAAGTTTAGAAAAAGGACTTGTATATTTTGCTACATCTCTTAAATCAAATGAACTTGTAATGGAAAAAACAATGAGAGGGAAAATAGTGAAACTATATGAAGATGATGAAGATATACTGGAAGATGCTATTACAGAAAACAGACAAGCAATAGAAATGGCACAGATATATACTAACATATTAAATGGAACAATGGATGCTTATGCTTCTATAATATCAAATAATCTAAACGGAGTTATGAAATTTTTAACTTCAATAACAATCGTACTGGCTGTTCCAACAATGATTTCAAGTTTTTGGGGAATGAATGTAGGATTACCATTTCAAAATAGCCCATTAGGATTTGTAATTATGATTTCAATTTCAATAATACTTACATTACTTGTAACATGGTGGTTGAAGAGAAAAGATATGTTAAGTTAAGAATTGCCATTAGGGACGGGTTCGTTTGGCAACTTTTTGCCAAACGAACCCGTCCCTAATGGCAATTTTTTAAACAATTTCTTCACCAACAATACTTTTAATTTTTTCCAATTGTTCTTTTAAATATGAATAATTAGATTGACCAATTGAAGTATCGGTACCATTTTCATAATTAGCTAAAGTTTTTTCTATATCTAGTAATTTCATTCTTTTATTGGACAAAGAAGGATTTTTATACATGTAAATAGGAGTATATTCGACTTTATCTATTGAAATTTTTTCATCGGCATGTTTAGTAATTGTTAAATTCAAAATGATTGAATTTCTAGTGTTTTCAGCATTTTGATCACATATAAAATTACCTAACGCATATATTACAAAGCCGTCTTTGGTAGAACCATCTGCTAAAGTAATAGTTCTTTTTTCCATTGGTTCTAAAGTATGAGGATGATTTCCTAAAACGATATCAACTCCATTTTGAAATAGAAAATCAGCTAAATCTTTTTGTTCATCGTTTGCAGTAGTCCTATATTCTGTACCCCAATGCATACAAGCCACTATTAAATCTACATTTTGAGATTTGGCAGATTCAATATCATTTTTGATTAAATTTTTGTCTATGAGATTAACACAAAAAGGCTTGTCAGAAGGAAGAGGAATTCCATTTGTTCCGTAAGTATAATTTATAAAAGCAATTTTAACGCCTTTTACATTTTTAATCAATAAAGTATCTCTTTCATTTTGAGTTTTATAAGTACCTACATGAGAAATACCAGCAGAATCTAAAACATCAATAGTCCTAGAAAGTCCAGAAAAGCCCATATCTAAACAATGATTTCCTGCTGTTGATAAAACATCAACACCGATTTCTTTTAATCCATAAGCTAAAGCGTCAGGAGTATTAAATCTAGGGTAATTACTGTAACCTCTTTCCTCACCAGCAAAACTTGTTTCTAAACTTCCGATTGTAATATCTGGTTGAGAAGTATAAGATCGTATATCATCAAAGACATAAGAAAAGTCATAAGTGTTAGTTGTTTTATTATATGCATCCCAGTATTGTGTATTATGACACATAACATCTCCGATTGCACACATAGTGAAAGATATATCGGATAGTTCAGGCTCTTTTTTATTTTCTGTTATATTATTTTCTGAGGAAGTTTGATTAGAAGTATTATAATTATTATTTTCAATTTTTTCTTTAGAAAACTTTAATGTATTAATGTTTGACAAATATTTGATTTGATTAAAAATAATAATACCGATAAAAATAATTAAAAGCAAAATAATGAAAATAGATAAAGATTTAATTAGTTTTTTATCATAAACGTTTTTTTTGATAAGTTTTCTTTTTCTTGATTTTTTTACTCTAGTAATTCTATTATTTCTATTGTTTCTATTATTCATTTTTATATTCATTCCTTTCATTAAATATAATTTTATAAATTAAATTTAAAAAGTAAATAGAAATAGTGTTTTATTAAATTAAATAAGCAAATAAGAGACATTTATAATATGTTTCAAAAGGTGCTTTAAAATCTCTTTTTACATAATTAAATTATCATAAAATAAATTAAATTTCAATAAAATGTATAATTTTTATATAAAAACGTATAATAATAAAAAAGAAATTTATTTAGCAAAAAGAAAAGGAGGATAAAAAATGAAGGTTATAGATAAAATAGCTTTAGTATTGATAATAATTGGAGCTTTAAATTGGGGATTAATAGCAATATTTAATTTTGATTTAGTGGCAGCACTATTTGGAGATATGTCTGTTATTTCAAGAATTGTATACGGATTAGTAGGAGTATCAGGTCTTTGGGGAATTAAACTACTTTTTGATGATTAAAAAAATATAAATTATAGCTTATTAAATATAGTTATTTGTGAAGATAATAATTTAAGATTACTAAATTATTATCTTCTTATAATATATAAAAAGTATCAAAAAATTATTTTTTTACCTTTGACATCTGAAAAGTCACATAATTAGGGCCTTTTTAAAAAATTGACTTGAAAATGAAACAGAAATAATATATAATACAACAGGTATAAAAGACAAGGAGGAGAAAATTTGTATGCTAAGTGCAAATGGTGTAACCGTAAGGTTTGGAAAGAGAATTTTATTTGAAGATGTAAACATTAAATTTGGAAAAGGAAATTGTTATGGAATTATAGGAGCAAATGGAGCAGGAAAATCAACTTTCCTTAAAGTATTATCTGGAGAAATAGAACCAAGTAAGGGAGATGTAAGTCTAGAAAAGGGAGAAAGATTGTCTATTTTAAAACAAGACCACTTTGCTTTTGAAGAAAATACTGTAATAGATACAGTTATAATGGGAAATAAAGAATTATATGATATTATGAAAGAAAAAGAAGAAATCTATGCAAAGCCGGACTTTTCAGAAGAAGACGGAATGAAAGCAGCAAAACTAGAAGAAAGATTTGCTGAATTAGACGGCTGGAACGCAGAGTCAGATGCAGCAATACTTTTAAATGACTTAGGAATTATCCCAGAGAATCACTATAAATATATGAAAGAAATAGAAGCAAGAGATAAAGTTAAAGTGCTATTAGCGCAAGCATTATTTGGAAATCCAGATGTACTGTTATTGGACGAGCCAACAAATGATTTAGATTTAAAAAGTATTAACTGGTTACAAGATTTCTTAATAGATTTTGAAAATACAGTAATTGTAGTATCACACGATAGATATTTCTTAAACAAAGTATGTACACATATAGCTGATGTAGATTTTGGACAAATAAAAGTATATCCTGGAAATTATGATTTCTGGTATGAATCAAGTCAATTAGCATTAAGACAAGCAAGAGAACAAAATAAAAAGAAAGAAGAAAAGATAAAAGAACTACAAGATTTTATTGCAAGATTTAGTGCAAATGCTTCAAAATCAAAACAAGCGACATCAAGAAAAAAGACATTAGAAAAAATTGAATTAGAAGAAATTAAACCGTCAAATAGAAAATATCCATACATAGACTTTAAGCCAGACAGAGAACCAGGAAAAGAAATTCTACAAATAAAAAATATTTCAAAAACAATAGACGGAGTAAAAGTTTTAGATAATATATCTTTTGATGTAAAAACAGGAGATAAAATAGCATTTTTAGCAGATAATGAAAATGCAAAAACAGTATTATTCCAAATAATAGCAGGAGAGCTAGAACCAGATAGTGGAGAGCTAGTTTGGGGAACAACCATTTCACAAAGCTATTTCCCTAAGGATAATAACTACTTATTTGACACAGACGAAAATGTAACAGAATGGTTAAGAAAATATTCTAAAGATCCAGATGAAACTTATGTAAGAAGCTTTTTAGGAAGAATGTTATTTTCAGGAGATGAGGCATTAAAAGAAGTAAAAGTCTTATCAGGAGGAGAAAAGGTAAGATGTGTTTTATCGAAAATGATGCTTTCAGGAGCAAACTTTCTAATATTTGATGAACCAACAAATCATTTAGATATGGAAAGTATTACAGCTGTAAATGAAGGAATGAAAAAGTTTATAGGAAATATATTATTTACTTCACATGACCATGAGTTAACACAAACAGTAGCAAATAGAATTATTGATATTAAAGAAGATGGAAAAATAATTGATAAAGAATGTACATATAATGAATATTTAGGAGTGGAATAAATCAGATGTAAAATTGTACTTTGTAAATTTCAAAATAATGATTTATCAAATAAAAGAAGAAATAGAAGTGCAAGAAATTACAAGAGAAATGCAAAATTATTATAATAAAATTATAAATAAAAAGAGACTAAAATATGTTCATATAGAAATATAAAATTTAGCGTGCGAACAATAACGCGGGCTTTAAAATGTTATAAATAGATAAAATACTTTGAACTATGTATGCCTTTGAATGAAAAAGGAAATAAATGTGAAAAAGGAAAGGAATGTGAATTTACAATGGATAAAATAATAAAAACAATTGCAGAAGAACTAAATATTAGGCCAACTCAAGTTGAAAACACAATAAAATTAATAGATGAAGGCAATACAATACCATTTATTGCACGTTATAGAAAAGAAGTCACAGGAGGTTTAAGTGACGAAATACTTAGGGAGTTAAGCGAAAGACTAAATTATTTAAGAAACTTAGAACAAAGAAAAGAAGAAGTTATAAAGGCAATAGATGAACAAGGAAAATTAACAGACGAAATATTACAAGCAGTTGCAATTGCAAAAACACTTTCAGAAGTAGAAGACATATATAGACCATATAAACAAAAGAAAAAAACAAGAGCAACAGTAGCTAAAGCTAAGGGATTAGAGCCATTGGCAAAAATAATTATAGAACAAAAAGAAACAAAGCCAATAGAAGAAATAGCAAAAGAATACATAAATATAGATAAATTAAGCGAAGAAGACAAGAAAAACAAAGATAAAGTAGTAAATAATATAGAAGAAGCAATTCAAGGAGCATTAGACATTATAGCAGAAGATATATCTGATAATGCAAAATACAGAAAAGAAATAAAAAGAGTCTTATTTAGAGAAGGACTAATAGTAACAAAAGCAGCAAAAGATGAAAAATCGAATTATGAAATGTATTACGAATATAGTGAACCTATAAAATACATACCAAGCCATAGAATATTAGCAATAAATCGTGGAGAAAAAGAAGAGTTTTTAAAAGTAAAAATAGAAAAACCAGAAGAAAAAATATTAGCATATATCGAAAGAGATATAATAAAAGGTGAAACACAATTTACACAAATGCTAAAAGAAACTATAAAAGATAGTTTTTCAAGATTAATAGAACCTTCAATTGATAGAGAAATAAGGTCAGATTTAACTGAAAAAGCAGAAGATAAAGCAATAAAAGTATTTGGTCAAAATTCAAAACAGCTATTACTTGGAGCTCCAATAAAAGGAAAAACAGTAATGGGATTTGACCCTGCATATAGAACTGGGTGTAAAATTGCAGTAATAGATGAAACAGGTAAAGTATTAGACTATACAACAGTATACCCAACAGAACCACAAAACGACATAGAGGGTGCAAAAAAAGAACTATTAAAATTAATTGAAAAAGACAAAGTAGATATGATAGCAATAGGAAATGGAACAGCATCTAGAGAATCAGAGATGTTTGTAGCAGATATGATTAAGGAAGCATCAAGACCTGTACATTATGTAATAGTAAGTGAAGCGGGAGCATCTGTATACTCTGCTTCAAAACTTGCAACAGAAGAATACCCAGATATAAATGTATCAATAAGAGGTGCAATATCAATAGCTAGAAGATTACAAGACCCACTTGCAGAGTTAGTAAAAATCGATCCAAAAGCAATTGGAGTAGGACAATATCAACATGATGTAAATCAAAAGAAATTAGCTGAAAGTCTTACAGGAGTTGTGGAAGATAGTGTTAATAAGGTTGGAGTAGATGTAAATACTGCAACACCTTCACTTCTATCATACATAGCAGGAATTAATAATACAATAGCAAAAAATATTGTAAAATATAGAGATGAAAATGGAAAACTAAAAAATAGAAAAGAACTATTAAAAGTTCCTAAACTGGGCAAAGTTGCATTTGAACAATGTGCAGGATTTTTAAGAATATTAGACGGAGATAATCCATTAGAAATAACAGCAGTTCACCCAGAAAGCTATGAAGCAACAGAAAAATTACTAGGGAAATTAGGATTTTCAAAGGAAGATATAAAAGACAAAGAGAAATTGCAAGAATTAAGAAATAAATTAAAAACAGTTGATATTTCAAAAACAGCAAAAGAGCTAGAAATAGGCGAGATGACATTGTCAGATATTATTGGGGAACTAAGTAAACCAGGAAGAGATCCTCGTGAAGATATGCCAAAACCAATTTTAAGAAGTGATGTTTTGAAATTAGAAGATTTAAAAGAAGGAATGGTTTTAACTGGAACTGTAAGAAATGTTATAGATTTTGGAGCTTTTGTAGATATTGGAGTAAAACATGATGGACTTGTACATATTTCAGAAATGAGTGATAAGTTTATTAAGAATCCTTCAGAGGTTGTTTCTGTTGGAGATGTTGTGAAGGTTAAAGTTATTAAAATTGATAAAGAAAGACAAAAGGTCGGGCTTTCAATGAAAGTTTAAAATTTTGCCACTGGGGACGGGTTCGTTTGGCAATTTTTTGGCATTTGGGGACAGGTTCGATAAATCTTTTATTAATTAATTTTAAGAGTATAACAATAATAATTAAAAAAATGGCGAATGCAATTGGAAAGTTTTATAGAAAATATTAAAATCCAGAGATGAGGTTGCACTAAGTGAAGAGGCTCATCTCTGGATTTTTAAATTTTCTAAAACTTGTAATGCCGCCGAGACAGTTTTTAAATTATTATTGTTATACTCTTTTAGAAATGAAATTAACAACGAACCTGTCCCCAAATGCCAAAAAATTGCCAAACGAACCCGTCCCCAGTGGCATTATTTATATTTCTCTTGTATCTCTTGAATTTCATCAAAATGATTTCTAATCATATCTAAAAACACATCAGCAATTTTTGGATCAAACTGAGTACCTTTGCATCTCTCAAATTCTGAAATAACAGTTTCCAACGATAAAGCATCACGATAACTTCTTTTTGAAGTCATAGCATCAAAAGTATCAGCAACAGCAGTAATTCTTGCTAAATAAGGAATATTTTCGCCTGCTAATTGAGAAGGATATCCGTGACCGTCATATCTTTCGTGATGATGTTTTACTATTGGTATAATATCTTTAAAAATTGTTGCAGAAGATAATATATGAGCACCAATAGAAGGATGATTTTTTATCTCTGAATACTCATCATCTGTAAGTTTACTTTCTTTTTGCAAAATAGTATCAGGAACTCCGATTTTACCGATATCGTGAAATAATCCGCCTATTTGCAATGTTTTCAAATCTTCCTCTGATAAACCTAAATGTTTACCGATTAAAACTGAAAGTTCTGAAACTCTATCTGAGTGACCTCTAGTATATGTATCTTTTGCTTCTACTGTATATCTTAATGTTTGAATACTTTCTAAATAAGCTTGCTCTAATTTTTCATAAGTATCTTTTAATTCTACATTTATTTTTTGTATTTCTCTCATCTGAGCAATAGATTTTATGCCAGATTCTATTAACAACAAAAGCTGGTCGAATTTGTCACTTTTTTCGCAATAGCCCTGTATATCTAATCTTTTAATTGTTTCTAAAGGAGGTGCCAAGTCTTTATGACCTGTTAATAATAAAATATACAAGTCTTTATTGAACTTTCTAATTTCCTCAACTACTTGATCACCATGGAATGGTGTCATGATAAAATCTAGAATCATTAAGTCGAAGTGTTCGTTTTTAACTCTTTCTATTGCTTCTTGTGGGTCTGTAACACCTGTAAAATCATATCCAGTTCTTTTTAAGAAAATAGAAAGTGAGTCAATTATACCTTCTTCATCATCAACTGCTATTATTTTATAATTTCTATTTTCAGGATTTTCGATGTTTTGTAATCCTTTTCTCATTTTATATCAGCCCCTTTTACTGTATACAAATAAATTTTTTGTCTTTTGAAAAATAAAAATTATTAGTAAAGATTAATTTTTATATATTATATTAATAAAATAAATAAAAATCAATAGTTTTAACAGTGTATTTTTTGACAATAAATGACAGTAAAAATATCATCTAACTAATAGTATAATTTAAAAATAAATTAAACTTAAACCAATAAATGAAAAAATTTAAAGATTTGAGTTTAATTTATTTAAATAAAATATATTTTATTTAATAGGTATTAAAATCTTGAAAGTTGTACCTTTGCCTTCTTCTGACTCTACTATAATATCGCCATTAAAGTGAGCTTTTATTGTAGAATAAGACATATATAAACCTAATCCAGTTCCGTTTTTACCCTTTGTTGTTACCATTTCTTTGAATAACTTGTCTTTGACTTTTTGTGGGATTCCACAACCATAATCTTTTATAGAAAGTATCAAAGTATTATTATTTTTTTCTACGATTAAGTCAATATTTTCTTCTGTTTTACCATTATATGATTGTATAGAATTTGAAATCATATTATTAATTACTTGTACTAGACTATTGACATCTCCGTCTATTATGATATTTTCATCTGTTAACATTTTTATATTTAAATAAATAATTGCATTTTTTAATTCGTGTTTCATCAAAATATTAACTCTTTTAAGTAATTCACTAACCGTAAAATTAACATCTTGCTCATTTGATAAAGTAACAGCTTGACCTTTAACAGCAGTGATAACATCTGACATATATTCAGTATGAGTTTTAATTTTAGCAACCCATGTAGACATGTCTTTAGCTATATCATGATGATCTTGACTTGTTACTTCAGGGTCATCAATAGAAGAATCATATTCTTGTATTAAGTCAGTTAATCCCTCAGCTGCTCCTGCTATAGACATAATAGGAGTTTTTAAATTATGTGCTATTCCACCTATTAATTGACCAAGTGAAGCTAAACGTTCTTTTTCCATTAGGGTTTCCTGTTTATCGTTAATTGTTTTTAAATCTAGTACGTGTTGAGTAGTATCTTTAAACAGTATTAAAATTCCTAATAAATTTTTTCCAGATGTAATTCCAGAGACCTCAATTGAAAAATATTTATTTAATTTATGGTCATATCGTTCAAGAGAAAGTGTTTGATTCGGAGATTTTTTTATTTTATTAAAAGTTTCTTTTATTGTTGTAAATATTTTATTACTATCGCCTGAAGCATGACTTATTAAATTATAAAAGTTTTCATTTCTTATTGTATCAGTAATATTAAACATAGATAAAAATGTTTTATTAAAATCGATTATTCTATCATATTCATTTACTATAATATATCCATCTGATATTTTGTCTACTATTTTTTGCAATGCTATAGGTGTAGTATTTAAGAACTGTAGTTTAAAGGCAGCTATAGCAAAACATAAAATACTTATTGTAAAGCAAATTGGAGTAGAGTATACACTTAAACTTACTAATCCAGCATATCCAGCAATATTAACCAAAAGAGGTGTTAAAGCTCCTACAAATATTAAGAGTGATTGTTTTGAGAAAAATCCAGAATTTTTAATAGAGTATTTTATTAACATGAAACAAGCAAGAAATACTAATGTGTAAGAATACACTGAGTGTACAAGCATATATGGTCCAAATTCTGAATATTCCATTGATATATTATATTGTTTATAGAACAAATGATGAAAATCATTTGTCCATAAAACAAGTAAAGATATTATAGGAACTACAAATAACAAACAATCAGCTCTTTTTAAAGTTATTTTTGTATGAGTAAATATCTTTGCCAAAAAATATACAACAACAGGTGTAAAACAAGCCGAGATGTAAATAAAGTATTCAAAGTAAATAGGATTAATGTTGAATCTTGCTGATAATAATATTTGAGCAATTAATCCAATAAACCAGAAGAACAACAACATAAAGACAATTAAGAAAACTTTATGCAATTGGTTTTTTCTTTTTACATTTGCCAAAGATATAATCATAAAACAAGTAAGTAGCAATGGTATTAATAATAAAATTAAATTAAAAACATTTTCTTTAGTCTCCATTAAAAATCACCTTTTCTTAAGAATTCTATGCAAGAGATTATCTTTCTTACATAATTACTGTCGATTTGTGGCCAGACAAATCCTAAATTTTTTAGAAATTTTTTTGTTAGTTCTGACTTTAATATTATATTAGTTGTATAAGATAAATTCAAGTCTTTATCAAAATCATTTATTAAATTACCTAAAATTGAATTTTTAGAATCATCATTTATAATAGCTTTAATTTTTTCTTTAAAATCATTTTCAGGAATTACATTTATTATATAGTTATAAAGCTTTAGTAAATTTAAAAATTCTGGTATTTTTATATGATTATCATTAAACAAATGAAATACTCTATTATTTTTAGAAGGATAAGACATAAGCTTTATAATAGCTTCAGCTGTATAGTCAATAGGAGTAAATTCTAAATATCCGTCTAATAATGAGTCAGGAATATATCCAATTTCTGAAAATGCTAACAATCGATTTAGATAAGCATTTTCCTTTATATTTTGCTGGAATTTACCGTCTGAATATCTTGGCATTAAATTTCCAACTCTGAAGATATAAGCATCAAGTCCTTTTTGAATTGCAGACAAAACTAATTTTTCAGCTTCAAATTTTGTTCTAATATATACATTATTTAATGATTGTCCTATATAAAATTTATTTTCTCTAAAGTTTATTTTTCTAGAAAAGTTTTGTTCTTCGTAATATTGATCAACGAATGAATTTCCAGAAACACTTAATGTTGAAACTTGATAAAATGTTTTATCATATTTCATGCAGAAGTGTATTAAATTATCTACGGCTCTTACATTTATATCATAGAAACTGCTGTATGAACCATAATGAGAAACTTTTGCAGCACAATTAATTACTGTATCAACACAATTTGCTAAATTATTTAAATTTTTTTCGCTTAAACCTAATTTATCGTCTACAATATCACTTTTTATAATAAAAATTCTTTTGTCTATCAAATGATCATATTTATTTCCAAAATAGAAATGTAATTTTTCTAATAATTTTATATGTGTGGTAAGACCAGGTTCATTTCTTATTAAACAATAAATATTTCCACTTTCATTTTTTAAAAATTTGTCTAATATGTGTATTCCTAAGAAACCAGTAACTCCTGCTAGTAATATATTTCCTGGAGAATGATAAGTATAGTTCCTAGGAAGCTCAATACAAGGTTCTAAAATTTGTTTGTACTTATATTTTAAGTCAGATGAAATTGTTGATGATGTTTTATAACGCTTTTTATCGATTATATTTGCTAAATCGTAAATTGTAGGATTGCTAAATATATCTGCATAAGTGATTTCATTAGTAAATTTCAATAATTCTATGTGAAGAGTCATTGCTAAAATAGAGTCTCCACCTAATTCGAAGAAATTATCTTTAATTCCTATTGGTGATATATTTAATATTTTCTCCCACAACATAACTAATTTTTTCTGTATATCTGTCCTTGGCTTTTCAATCTTTCTTTCTTGATTAGATATTGCTTTTGGAAGCGGTAAAGATTTTTTATCTATTTTTCCATTTGGTGTATAAGGAAAATCGTCAAGAGCGGTGAAATAAGAAGGGACCATATAGTTAGGCAATAATTTTGTTAGAAATGCTCTTAATTCACTTATTCTTATCCTTACATTTGCAACAAAATAGGCAGATATAAATTCTCTATTTTGAATAGATTGCTTAATAACCTTCACTTTCTTGATTCCAGGAAATCTTAAAATTTTATTTTCGATTTCCTCTAATTCAATACGAAGTCCTCTTATTTTAACTTGATTATCCAATCTTTCTAAATAATAAATTTCACCATTTGGAAGAATTTTACCGCTATCACCTGTTTTATACATAATAGAGTCTGGTTTGAAAGGATTTTGTATAAAACTTTTCTTAGTTAGTTCTTCATTATTCAAATAACCATTTCCAACACCATCTCCGGCAATATACAATTCACCAGCTACCCCTTGTGGAACTAATTTTAAGTTTTCATCTAATAAATAAATTTGAGTATTTGCAAGAGGTTTACCAATAGTCATTTTTTTATAATTTGTAACATCAGTAAAGGTAGAAAACACAGTAGTTTCAGAAGGACCATAGCCGTTATATACTTTTTTAATACCAATTTTTCTTAATGATTTAAGCAATTTTATTGGCAAAGGTTCACCTGCTAAAATAACATATTTTAACTTAGAAAGAGCAGGTATCTCGTTTATATTATCAACTAAGAATTGCATCCTAGAAGGTGTCATTTGTATAATTTCGACTTTTTCATTTTTTATAAGCTTATTCAACAAATAAGGTACACGTTGAGCTTCCTCGTCAGCTAATATTACTTTAAGACCTTTTTGTAAACAAATTAATGTTTCAAATATAAAAATATCGAAACTAGCAGTAGTTGCTGAAACTATATTTTTGCAAGAACTAGAACCATTTAAAAAATCTACATAATTGTTTAAATGATATGTTAAATTAACTAATGCTTTATGGTTTAAAACTACACCTTTAGGAAGTCCTGTTGAACCAGATGTGTAGATGATATAAGAAGAATCTAGAGGTTGGTTTATATTTTCCAAATTTGTATTTTCTAATGAATATATGTTTTTATTATCTAATTCAACAAAAATTTTATTTTTAAAGTTTACAACTTTTTCTAAAGAATGAAAAGTTAATAAAAATTTTGAATTACTATTACCTAACATATATTCAATCCTGTTTTGAGGATATGAAGGGTCAATAGGTATATATGATGCACCTGCTTTTAAAACACCTAACATAGCTATAATTAACTCTAAAGAACGTGGCAACATAATTCCTATTATATCATTTCTTGTTACTCCTAAATTTCTTAAATATCGTGCAAGACTATTAGCTTTTTTATTTAATTCATCAAAAGTTAAACAATCATCATGAAAGACAAGAGCATGACTATTTGGAGAAAGCTGAACTTGTTTTTCAAACAATGTAGAAATTGTTTCACTTTGAGGATAGTCTAAATAAGTATTATTAAAATCTTCCAACAAATATTTTTCTTCAGAATCAGTTAAAATAGAAAAATCTTTTACTGTTTGGTTTATATTTTGATAAATATTTTCTAAAGCTTCTAAATAGTGAGAAATGAAATTCTTAACAGTTTGAAGCTTGAATAAGTCAGAACAATATTCTAAATTTATACTATGGTTAAAAGGTATTATTTCTAAAGATAAATCAAATTTAGAGATATGTGTTTTTGACTCGATAAATTTAATATGTTTTCCAGATAATTTTAAATTATCTATAGGCATATTTTGATAAATAAACATAACATCAAAAAGAGGATTTCTACTCATATCTTTTTCTAAGTTTAGCTTTTTAACTAATTTATCATAAGGATATGGTTGATAAGCTAAACTATCTAGCAATGTTTTTTTGACATTTTCTAATAAACTAGCAATTGTAGAATTCTCATCTATTTTATTATATAAAACAATATTATTAACAAACATACCAACAATATTTTGTAACTCTTCTAAATCTCTTCCAGCAGTAGGAGTACCTACAATTAACTCATTTTGATTAGTGTATTTATATAAAACCAACAAAAATGCGGTTACAAAATACATATAAGGAGATAATCCAAGAGACTTAGCAAAATTTTCATACTTCCTAAAAGTATATTCAGGAATTTGTTTAGATATCTTATTTCCTTTATAAGATTTAACAACAGGCCTTGGATAATCATAAGGCAAATCTATTACAGGGATAGCTTTATTTTCAAATTTAGTAAGCCAGTAGTTTTCGATTTCTGTAAGTTTATTACTAGAAGTTTGCTTGTTTTCCCACACAGCAAAATCTTTATAAGAAATAGATTCACCTGAATTTTCTTGAGTATTATTATATATATCGCAAAAATCTTTTATAATAATATTTAAAGAAGCACCATCTACAATAATGTGATGAGTATCCATCAAAATCAAAGTCTTTTCATTGTCCAAAATATACATTTTTACATGCAATAAAGGAGCTTTAGACAAATCAAAACTACTAGGGAAACTATCAATAATCTTATGTATATTTTTACTGCTGTCATAAAAGACTTGTAAATTAATTTTTACATCATTTTCAACAAATTGCATTGGTTTATCATCTACTAATCTAAAAGAAGTCCTAAAACTAGAATGTTTTTCTATTAGAGAATTAAAAGTATTTTCTACTTTTTTAGGGTCTAAGACATCTTTTACAATCAATCCACCTGGCAAATTATAAACAATATTATTTTCACCAATTAAACTATTAGTATAATAAATTCTTTTTTGCGCAGAAGATAAAGGGTAACAAACTTCAGCTTTTGCAACATTTATTTTAGTAGAAGAATTACCACTATTTACAATAATTAATTTTAATAAATCAGAAAACACAGGTGTATTAAAAATATCTTTAACAGAGATATCAACATTAAATACATCCATTATTTTTGCAGACAATTTAATAGCAAGTAAAGAATCTCCACCTATTGCAAGAAAATTGTAATTAGTAGAAATCTTATCAGTATTAAAAATTTCTTTCCAAATATTTGCAAATTTAATTTCAGAATGAGTTTTTGGTTCAATAAACTCACTGTGAACATCCAATAAATTAACTTTTGGCAAAGCTTTTTTATCAACTTTTCCATTCATTGTTAAAGGAAATTTATCTAACCTTACAATTTTAGCAGGAATCATATAATTAGGCAATTTCTTCTTTAATAAATCATATAAAGATTTTTCATCTATATCTTGATTTAAAGTATAGTAAGAAATTATATATTTTTTATTATTTTTTTCAAGAATTGTAGTAACAACATTTTGGACATTTTTAATCTGCATAAAGACTTTATCAATCTCTTCTAACTCAATTCTAAATCCATTAATTTTAACCTGAAAATCTTTTCTACCAAGATAGTGAACACAACTTTTTTCATCAATATAACCTAAATCTCCAGTTAAATACATATTACTGTCAGAATATAAGTCAGAAATAAATTTTTCATTTGTTAAATCAGGATTATTAAAATATCCATTTCCTACGCAATCACCACCAATAGCAATTTGTCCGATTGTGTAAGTAGGACAAATTTGATTACAATTGTCTAAAATATAAATATGACAATTAGAAATAGCAAAACCAATAGGTGGCTTTAACTCTATATTTTCTCTTGAAACAAGATATGTAGTAGCAACATGTGTTTCGGCAGGTCCATAGTGATTATGAATTTTAATTCCTGATAAAATTAAATTCCTAATACCTTTAGTTATAACTAGTTGTTCACCAGCAGTAATAATATTTTTAACATAAGTTTTGAATTTTTGCATATTTACTTTATTTTCAGTAAGAAGTCTAAGGTAAGCAGGAGGAATAAATAAAGTATCAATTTTTTTTGCTAAAATATAATCTGTTAATTTGTAACTATCCTTTCTAATAGATTCATCAACCAAAATCAATGTTGAATTATCTAATAGAGCAGAATAGATTTCTTGATAACTAACATCAAAACTCATAGTAGCAAATTGTAAAATTCTATTATTACCATTTAAAAGATTAGTTCTTTCTTTTTCAAAATAAATCAAATTTAACATATTTTTATGAGAAATGGTAACACCTTTAGGATTTCCTGTTGAACCTGAAGTGAATACAATATATAAGTTTTGATTATTAGAGTAATGTATTTTTGCACTAAAATTAGAAGAATAATTAATATAATTATTTATATTAATATCTATAAAAGAAATATCTTCTTTTTCTACTAATGTTTGATTAATTAGATTATCAGTTAAAATAAATTCTAAATTAGCCTTATCAATCATGTAATTAATTCTGTCTTTAGGGTATTCCGGGTCAATAGGGACATAAGTAGAACCTATTTTTAAAATTGATAAAATACCAATAATAGTATCTATTGTTCTATCAGTAAAAATACCTATATTTGTATTACTACAAACACCATAATCTAATAAGAAGTTAGACAATTGATTAACTCTTTTAAAAAGATCTGCATAAGTAATAGAGTCAGTTGCAGTCTCAATAGCAACCTTGTGTAAATGATCTTTAGAGTTAATTTCAATTTGTTTTAAAATATTATCGCAAAAATCAAAAGGAACTTGTGTATGAGCAAAATGATTTCTAATCTCGTCTAATTCTATAGAAGTCAAAACATGAATGTCTTTTAAAAGAACAGACGGATTGTCTAAAATTTGTTCAATTATTCCCATAATACGAGAATGTAAATCTTCAATATCTTTTGAATTATATTTATTAATTTGATAATCATAAGCAATATTTAAACTACCAACATCATTCATATCATAAATATGAATGTTAAGGCTATCAGAAATATTTCCATTAGAAACCCATTGAGCATTGTAATCAACAGAATTAGTTTGTTTATCGTCTCTAACATTCTGATAAGATATAAGGAAATCATATAAATTAGGAACACTTGGATTTATTTTTCTCAAATCTTGCAAAATATTCTGATAAGGATATTTTTGGTGCCTAAAGATTTGCATAAATTGTGCAGAAATACTTGAGGCAAACTCGTTAAAAGAAAAACTAGAATCAATATTAACTTTAAAAGGTATAGTACTAATAAACATACCAGTACATTGTTTTTCTTTAAAATTACATCTATTTAAAATAGGAGTACCTATAACAAAACTATCTAAGTTACAAACTCTATTAGTATAAATAGCATAAATACTCATAAATAAATTAAAAATAGATATATTATTATCTTGACAAAAAGAACGAAGTCTGTCAACAAAGGACTTAGAAAGTATATATTCATTTCTTTTTGAGGTGTACTCAATGTGAGACTTACCGAGTCAAACGTTTTTTACTAGGGATTCCTGCAACAAGAGGAATAGAGTCAAATATAGAATTCCAAAATTCAGCATCTTTTTCAAATTTTGGACTATTTAAATAATTTTTTTCAGAATTAATATAATCAATATAAGAAACTTTAGTATAATCATTTAGCTGATTAGTATTTAATAAAGATTCGTAAATATCCATAATCTCAGTAACAATTAAACCTGAAGTCCATGCGTCTGAAATAATGTGATGAATAGAGACAATTATTCCTCCATCGCCTTTAGGTAAAGTAAAAATATCAAAACTAAATAAATTAGAGTTTATTAAGTTAAAAGGCGTTGTTGCGATTTTTTTTGCAAATAATCCTACTTCTTTTTTTGAAACAAATTGATGTGTTGGTATTTCAAAATCTAATTTGTTCTCAAAAAATTGTTTAGGAGAACCGTCCTCAACAAAAATTCTTGTACGCATGCTATCGTTTCTATTTACAAATTCTTTAATAGATGTGATTAATTTAGGAATATCTATTTTTTGATTAATAGAGATAATTCCAGAAATATTGCCTATACTAGTTCCTTTTAAATATTGTTCTGTAAGCCAAATTGACTTTTGGGCATTTGTTAAATCATAAACATCCTTATTAAACATCTTTTTCACCTTAATATTTCCTATAAAATTACAACAACATTATACAAGTTTTTTCGTCGAATTGCAAGGTTTTTTGACTGATTGTTCATTTTATGAGTAATTGCTTAAAGGTCAAAGGGAGTATAACTTTTTTCATTATCTCCTCACATTCGGAGATAATGAAAAAAGTTATACTCCCTTTGACCTTTAAAATGTTACCTTTAGGGAAAATTTGGAATTTCCCTAATATTTCAACGTTTAAAATAAAAAAAATTGACAATAATAATTTAGAGGTGACAAATTTGAAAAAAAGAAGAAAAAAGAGTAACTTAAAAAAAGTGGTATTTACAGCAGGAATTTTAATGATATTATGGATTTTTGCCTTTTATTTATATATTACATATCAAAATATAGAAATAAAAGACCAAAGTTACTACACAGCTGAAAGAACACAATCCACAGCAGGAGGACAAACTGTGGAAAAAGTTGAAGAAAATAGCAAAAAAGTGGCAGATATTATAGAAGAAACAACTCGAAGTATAGTTGGAATTTCAAAACTTAAAAATACAGGGTTATCAATTTTTAGTAATAGCACAGAAAACGAGTTGGGACTAGGAACAGGTTTTTTAGCTACAGATAATGGCTATATTATAAGCAATGAACATGTTACAGGTAGTAAGTTTAGTAAATGTTATATTACTTTAGAAAATGGAAATACTTATGACGGAACTGTTGTATGGAGCGACTCGGATTTAGATGTATCTATTACAAAAATAAATGCAAAAAATTTAAAGTATATGGAATTAGGAGATTCGAGCTCTATTAGAGTGGGGGAGACTGTATATGCAATTGGAAATCCGATTGGGTATGAATTTAGAAGGACAGTGACATCAGGAATTATTAGTGCCAAGAACAGGACTATTAAAATTGAAGAAGATGATAAGTCTTCTTATATGACAGATTTAATTCAAACAGATGCTACAATAAATCCAGGTAACAGTGGAGGACCTATTATATATCCAAATGGACAAGTGATTGGAATTAATACTGTTAAAATTACTTCTGCAGAAGGGATTGGCTTTGCAATACCCATAAATATTATAAAACCAATTATTGATAGTTTTAAAAATACAGGAAATTTTGAAGAGGCTAATATTGGTATTTATGCTTATGATAAAGAGGTTGTTCCATACTTAAAAGGTGTCTTTAATCTTAGTTTTGAGAAAGGAATCTATGTGGCTCAAATTACAAAAAATGGTCCTGCTGATAATACAGAACTGAAAGTCGAAGATATTATTACAAAAATTGATAATGTTGAATTAAATACAATGAATGATTTAAGACAATATATTTATACTAAAAAGCCTAATGATGTAGTTACTTTGAGTGTAACAAGAGGTAAGATTACTAAAGATATTAAATTAACTTTAGGAAAAAAATAAAACTTGAAAAGTAAAATAAAAATAAATAGAAAACCACCGGATTTATTGCGCCCGGTGGTTGGAGGCTTTATTTGTTAGCGATAGCATACAGTAATGAGAGATTTGGATAGCCGTTTTGGTAAATTGTGCCTTCAAAGGCTTCCTTTTCCTCTTTGGTGGGATTGAGTATAAAGTATTCAATCCCTTTCTTTTTTATGTACCGAACTACGCTTTCAAAATTTTTTTCCATTTATGTATCCTCCTTTGATTTGATGTAAAATTAATTATAACATATTTTTACATAAAAATCAAACATTTATTCAATTTTTTGTTCGAAAATGTAACAATTCAGATGCTAATGGAATAAGAGTGATTTCTTTCAAAATCTTCTCGGCTTGTTTTATACATCTATTGCACGGCACATTCGAAGCTTTTTCAAGAAATCTCTCTTCTTACATTTACTTCTGGAAAGTTACTAAAAATATAATTAAAATTTATTCAACAGAATTGCTATCAATAAAATCAAATTTTCTAGAATAATCTTTAGATTCTTTGTTAGACATATATACTTCAGATCGATTACTTTTTAAAAATTCAACAATTTGATAAACATCAATCCAAATCTCGTTGGGACTATCAACTTGAGATTCATCAAAAATCAATTGCATGCCAAAATGTAAATGAGGAACATTAATATTATTAACATTTTCCTTAATACTATAACCAGTCATACCAAGGTAACCAATAACATCACCAGCTTTGACAGTCATACCTTCTTCAAGACCTTCTGAGTATGGATGATTTTTTCTTAAATGAGCATAATAATAGTAACGCTTTGAATCAAAACTTCTAATACCTATTCTCCAACCACCATATTGATTCCAACCTAGATGTTCAACAACTCCAGACTCGACAGCAATAATAGGTGTTCCTATACTACCCATTAAATCATTACCCAAATGAGTTCTTTTAAATCCGTAAGAACGGCTATTACCAAAATCATCATAATGACTAAAACCATAATTTTTGGCAATAGGAAGAAATGCTTTTAATCCATATTTATTTTCAAAAGACTTTTCGCTATTTAAAGAAATTTTATCTGAATTAACATTTGAATTTTCATCATTAGAAGTATTTTTTGAATCATTAAAAGTAGAGTTGTCTTTAAGATTTTTATTATCTTTTGAATTTGTATTTTGATTAGTAGAACTAGATATCTCAATAGAATAATTACCAATAAAACCGCTTAAGACAGCTGAGTAGGCTTCATAATAATAGTCGTAAAATTTCATGGCTTTTGTTAAATCTTCAATAGTTTCTCCATTTTTTATTTTAGAAACTAAATCATTTAAATCTTCAGGATTGAAGTTTTTAAAGTTACCACCATTTTTACAAGCGAGATATGCTAAAAGTTCAATCCAGTTATACTTAATATTTTCGTCGTTGTTATGAGACTCAATATCTAATTTTGCTGTTAACTTTAAAGCTTCAGATGTTACGTTAAAATCAACCCATTTTATATAATCTTTTTGCTGTTGCTCGTTTGATTCATTTGTTGCAAAAGAATAAAACAAGCTAATAGAAGTCGCAATGATTATAAAGATAATAAGGAAAATTATTAACTTTTTGCTAATTTTAAAAGTTCTAATTAACACAAAAAACACCTCATAAAAATATATGAAAAGATTAAAAGTTTTAGAATAATTCTGTAATAATATAAAATAGTTAATAGATAATGGTTTTAGAAATAAAAAATACTATAACATATATGATGTAAAAGTCGCTGTGCTCCAACGAATGCACACAATTTTACTTGCGTAAAATTGGCGCAGAACAAATTTACGGAAAGCCAACGAGAAAAGATTAAATTAGTACAAATTTTAAGGCTTTCCGATTTGTTCTAAAATAAAATCATTTTAAAAATTATTTGAAAATATTGAGTAAATTTAATAAAATAAAAGCGACAGATAATTTTTTAGTTAATAAATTAATCATCATAGACTTTTATTAATAATAAAATCTAAAAAAATGAAGATATCAAGAGATAATCACTTCATTTATAGTAAAAGGAGGAAGAAAAATGAATGATTATATGAAAAAAGCCATTTGTAATGCAGAAAAAGGAATACTAAATAATGAAGGAGGACCTTTTGGAGCTGTAATTGTAGACAAAATGGGGAATATAATATCTAACGGAAATAATAAGGTTATTATGCAAAATGATCCAACAGCACATGCAGAAATCGTAGCAATAAGGGAAGCATGTAAAAAACTAAATAAATATGATTTATCAGATTACACAATTTATACATCGTGCGAACCTTGTCCAATGTGTTTGTCAGCGATTATATGGTCAAATATAAAAAATGTATATTATGGTTGCACAAAGCAAGATGCAGGTGAAATAGGATTTAGAGATGATGTGATTTATGAATATTTAAAAGGCGAAAATCAAGATTTATTAAATCTAAAACAAATAGATAGAGAAGAATGTATGGAAATATTTAAAAAATATAAAAAAGCAGGAGGGATAATTTATTAAACTTTAATTGTTGTTGGTATCATTTGGATATCTGTTTCTAAAAATTCTAGTCCTGCTTCTTCAAGTTTTCTCTAACTTGCGAAAAAACTGATGGGTCTGTTGTTATTTCATATACTTCTTCTGAACTTTCAAAGTCTTCTGCGATTTAATAAAATTTTAGAGAATCTAACCTGCCCGGACTCCACAAAATTGCCAAAAAATGCCAAAGGAACTTATCCCTGATGTAAAAAAATACCAAATGAACTTATCTTTGATGCAAAAAAATACTAAATGAACCTGTCCCTAGTGGCAAAAAATTGCCAAACGAACCCGTCCCTAACGGCAAAAAAGTTAACATAAATATTGAAAGCTTTAAAAATTTATGATATAATTATGTTTAATTATTATTCATAAAAGAGTTGTGAAGAGGAGAAAATGTAGGAAGAAGGGATTGAAATAAAAATGAAGAAAGATTTATTCAATAAATTTTATTTAGACAAAGAAAAAGATATAATAGTAAATTTATATCGCAAAAATGAAGATGAAATAGAATATGTTTTAGAAACTCCGAATCATAACACAGGAAATTTAATCACAAATTTAGCAAAGTTATGTGATGTAGACACAGTAAAAAATGAAAATGATATGAAAGTTATAAAAGGAGTATTACCAGCAAGTATAAATGGAGATAATGAAATTGTATACATCTTTAGACTTGGTGGTATTAAAATTGCAAATATATATGAAGATGGAAGAATAGAAATAAAAGCAAAAATACCAGCTATAACAAAGACTTTAATGTCACAGACTAAAGATTATAAAATACCAATCGAAAAGACAATTGTTAAATCATACATATTAAAAAAGTCTAAATTTAGAACAGATTTACATACACATAATAATGCAAATTTATCACCAGATGCACTAATAGCATTAGGAATAAAACACCAATTAAGATATCCGTTATATTATATAAAAAAATTAAATTTAAAGATGTCAAAAAAGCAAGAAGAAAAAATATTAAATGATAGAAAAAATGTAGAAAAACTATTTGAAAATTCAGAATTAACAGGAAAATATCTAACTAGAAAAATTGACGATAATACTTTTATTAATTTTGCAGATTTTATTCTAAATAATCTTGAAAATGCAGAATATAATATTTCAAAAATTAGAACTAGTCTAGCAATATTAAAAGACGGACAAGCTGTTTTTACAAACCTAGAAAAATTATACATTTATAGATATGTTTTTTGTAAGGGAATTCAAGTAGAAGACAAAATAGAATTAAGTATAGACAAAATTAACCAAATACCAGAACAAGATATAAAGAATATGATAATAACTATGTTAAAAGATGATGAAAATACAAAATTTAAAAATATAACATTAAGACAGGATAAACTTTTATGGATTGCAAGAGAATATAAAAGACAAGGAATTCAATATGTTGAAATAACAGATACAGATTTAGCAAAAGCTAATGGACCAGCAATAAAACTTATAGAAGAGTTACATCAAATATTGCCTGAAATAGAAAAAGAGACAGGTGTAAAGATAAGATTTTTAGTAGGCTTAAGAAGAATTCCTTTAACAATTATTAAAGACCAAATTATAGGTGGAAACTATTTGAGAGAAAATTTAGATGTATTAAAAGCAGTTGCCAAAAGTCCATATATAGTTGGCAGTGATTTTATAGGTGAAGAGATAAATGATATAACAGATTTAAAACCAGCAATTCAAGAGTTAGTGGAATATGTTTACGAACAAGATCCAAATTTTACAATAAGGATTCATGCAGGAGAAAATGATAGCTTAAGAGATAATGTAGCAAAATCAATTGAATGTGTAAAGAAATCTTTAAAACCAGGACAACAAATGCCAAGAGTTAGACTAGGTCATGGATTATATACAGCAGATTTAAATAGTGAGGAAGGAAAAAGACTTATAAAAGAAATGAAAGAAAACAATATTACACTTGAGTTTCAATTAACTTCAAATGTAAGATTGAACAATTTAAATAATCTAGAAAAACATCCACTAAAAATATATTTAAAAAATAATATAAGATGTGTTCAAGGAACAGATGGATGTGGAGCTTATGGAACAGACACTATTGACGAACAGCTAGCTTTATCTAATTTATTAGGTATAACTGATGAAGAATTTGCTAAGATGAGAGCCGTAGAAGAAGAAATTATAAAAAAGAATGAAGAATATTTTGAAGAAAAACAAAAAAGTTTTGAGAAATTTTTAAATGGAAAAACAATTTATCAAGCTTTAACAGATTTAGAAAGAGAAAATCATGAGAAAAGTAAATATAATAATTTGCCAATGAGAATTAATACTAATATAGAAGCGGAAAAAGTATTAAAACAAAAAGTAAAACAACTTCCAATAGATAAGGTTCCAATTATTATTGCAGGGGGAAGCTTTAATAAAAAAGGAAGAGTTACTAAAATTACAGAGGAAGGAAAAAATATTTTAAAAGAACTAATTCAAAGAGTTAATTCTAAAAAGGCATATTTTGTGATAGGTCATAAAATGCAAGGATATGAAAAAGCAATTGTAGATATCAGTAAAAAATTAAATAAAAAATTTGAAATTGATGCAATCATACCAAAAATGATATCAGAAGAAGATACTAAACAATTATTATCAGATGATTTAAATGGAATTAGAATTTCGATTGAAAGCGATGAAATGGGAATATACAAAAGCTTTAATTACGAAATTTTTGAAAGAAGAAAATCAGTTGTTATGGCTTTTGACGGAAATTCACCAGTATCAAATTTAGTACAAGAAGCCAAAAACGGTAAGGGTAAATCAAAGATATATGTAAATGAAGAGACACCTGCATTAAATGACAAGGCTAAATCATTAGAAGGCTATGTTATTCCTTTTAATTTTAAAGAGAATATAGTTGATAAAATATTAAAAGATAATCCAGAGATTGGAGATTAAAGATAAAAAATTGCCATTAGGGACGGGTTCGTTTGGCAATTTTTTGTCATTAGGGACAGGTTCATTTGTAAATATAGAACAATAGCTTACAGATGATAATAGTTTACAATTATAGAATTAATTATAAGCTTAAAATTACAGCTAATACAAAAATATAAAATCTGACGCATTGAAACTATCGAATTAATTATAAGATTAAAACTTGAAATATATTAATTATAAGTGTATAAAAGGAGTATAAATATATATTTTAAGATATTTAAAAATACCTGAGACAAAAAGAGTAAAATAAAGACTCTAATAAGTGATATCAATATATGTACATATAAAAGGTGGAGGAACAAATGGAATCACTAGTAGCTGCAGCAATTAATGGTGATGAAGAAGCTTTTTCTGAGCTTATTATTTCAATTGAGGAGGATTTGTATAAAATAGCAAGAACTAGATTTGAATGTGAAGATGATATTAATGAGGCTGTTCAACAAACAATTATACAAACTTTTAAATCAATAAAAAATTTAAAAGAACCTCGATATTTTAAGACTTGGATTATTAAAATTTTAATTAACAAGTGTAATAAAATTTATATGATGTCACAAAAGAATAGTTTTATAGAGTACGATGAAAATGTAATTAATGTGGAATTTAATGATGAGGAAAAGATTGTTAGTAACATGGATTTTTATAATATTATAAAAAATTTGAATTACAAAGAAAGAATTACATTTACATTGTATTATGTAGAAGGTTTAACCACAAAAGAAATTAGTAAGATTTTAAAAGAGCCTGAAAGCACAGTTAGAAACAGAAAAGCAAGAGCTGTGGGAAAATTAAAAAATATATTCGAAGGAGGAGTTCTTAATGAAGGATGAAGACTTTGAAAATAAGCTGAAAGATGCCTTTTCGCAACATATAGAATTGAGTCATTCTTATCAAAATATGGTTAGAACAACTTTACGAGAACAAAAAAGAAAGAAATCTATAAAACTAAAAGCTATAAGGACTTTGGCTACAAGTTGTGCTTGTGTTGTACTTGTTACCTCTTTTGTATATGCAAAAGATATTTCTAAATGGATAAATTATTTTTTTGATAACAGCAAAAGTATTGATACTGCAATCGAAAATGGATATATAGAAGAACCCGATATGGAGTATATAAGTTCAAATGGAACAGATGCTAGAGTAGAGAATTTTTTAATGGATGATTATAATTTGAGTTTTACTTTGGATATAAAGTTTGGTGATAATGTTAATGTTAGTGAGATATTAGATGTTACGATTCCCGATTTATTAATTACAGACGAAGAAAATAGAATCCTTTATTGTGGAGATAAAGAAATGCTTACTGATTTTTGTGCAGAAAGTAATATGAATTATGAATATAAAATCTTTAACGAAAATTATATTAACAGTGGTATTAATAATTTTATAAGAAGTAAAAATGAAGAAACAAACTCGATAGAAGTTGTATGCAATTTACAAGGAGATAAATATCCAAAAAGCGAAAAAATGAAGATAAATTTTGAAAAGATAGGAATTTTAAAACAAAACAATGAAAATAACAATATTTTTGTAATAGGAAACTGGAAATTAGCATTGGATGTTCCAGATAAATTTTATAATAGAGAAGAAATTGTTTATACAATAAAAAGTTGTAATTATGATGATATTTATATTGACGAATTTAGTGTTAAAAATACAGGAACAACATTTGCATTTCATACTAAAGTAGATCCAGTTTATAATGAATCTGATACAGAGGATGTAAAAAGAGAAAAAAATAAAAAAATGTATGAATGGTATTGCAGTGAAATAGAGAAAAACAAAGGCTTTGCGATTAACGAATATATAGAAGATGATAATAGAAACCAATATACAGTGTCAACAATATATATGGATAAAGCTAGAACTGAATACACAATGTCAGGAGATTTTATATATTATAAAATTTTTAACTTTACCAAATATGATATAACAAATAATTTAAAAATAAATTTTACATTGAATTTTCCGAATGAAACAAGAGATGTAGTTATTGAATTAGAAAGAAGAGACAAATAAGCATAGTATGAAAATTTCCCTTTTTTCCTTTTTTATAAAGGTAGACATAAAACAAAATAAAATATAAAAAAGTAAACATTTATAAGATATCTAAATCAAGCCATTTGATTTTAGATATGAAAAACTAGGGATTTTATAAAAAGGAGGAAAAAATGAACACTAAGCGGAGAAAAAGATTTTTAGGTATTTTACTTGCAACAGTAATGCTTACAAGTACAATGTTTTCAGCAAACAACGTTTTTGCGGCTGAAAAGAATGAGCCAGCAGTAGAAAGCATAAAACCGAGAGCTGGTGAAGAGACATTACCAATAGGATATTATTCTATTGGTGCATTTACATTTAGAAATACGAATTTAACACCAGTAAAAACAGTAGCGGGCAGGTATATGCAACTAGTATTAGCATATTCTGTTGCATCATCGGATCAAGGTCTAGGAGGAATCAGACTTACAGTCCAGATACGGGATGCATATACAGGAGCTGTTATAGGTTCATATCAAGGAACTGTTGAAAGAGGAGCGACAACTTATGCTTATCCATCTTTTGACTTGGGATATGCTGGAAGAAGAATTCAATTTTTCTTTGATGCTAGTTCATCTGGAGCTTCAAACGGAAATTATCGAAGTGCCTATATACAAAATTTTACTTCAGTTGTAACTAATTAAACAAAAAATAATTAACTAGCAACCCACTCCCTAGTTTTTCTCCCCTAGATAATAGGGGAGTTTTTAATATATAAAAAACAAAATAAAGCAATAGAAACAAAAAGCAAAAAGACTTTTTAAATAAAGAAATCAAAAAAACAAAAAAATCAAGATTTTCAAATAAAAGAAAATCTTGAAAAACAAACCTATAATTTGTTTAAAATAGTAAGGATAATGTCATTTGCATCAGGCTTAGAAAACTTATCATAATGTAAATACTCTGATAACTTAGATTCATCGCAATCTTTCAACATAACACTTGTAGCTTGACTAATATTATTAAAAACAGTATCAACGTCTTCTTTATTCTTTCGAGCCACAATAGGATAAATATTTTGTGACAAGAACGAATCAAAATCCAACCTAATTTTATAAAGTTCTAAAATAGCCTCTTCCAAATATGTAGTTCCAATATACGAATAATTGTAATCCAAAAACTCCAATTCATTATGAATTTTATTCTTAATATTTGAAAGTAATAAAGAATTATCTTTCTCATCAACTAAAAGTCTTAAACTTTCTATAATGCTATCATAATCAAAATTTTCAAAATGATAAGAAAAAAGATAAGAACCATACTTTAAAACATAAGGAACATTCAATTCAGCAGATATAGCAATGATAGAATTTTTGTACTTATACAAACCATGTTCATCAATATATTTTAAAACATTAGAACTATTTAAATTAGATGACTTTAAGTCAAGCAAAATCAAGTCAATAGATTGCTTATCCAAAATTTTAAAAGAATTTTCCTCGCCAAAAGAAACATGATTAATTTTAACTTTAGGAATTTCATCAGAAATAATATTAATAAAATTCCTTAAATATTTAGTGTTATCTTCAATAATTAATAGATTATACATTATCGTAATACCTCCTTAACAATTATTAGAGTCGAAAAATGTCTGGTTTTGTCTCAAAAAATTAAAATAAAATTTATTTATATATAATTATTCATAAAAATACTTTAAAATGTAAGATATATAATAACAATATAAAATTAGATATAAAAAATAGCTGAGACAAAAAAAGTAAAATAAAGACTCTAATAAGTGATATCATTTTATGTACATATAAAAAATGGAGGAAGTAATGGAAGCACTAATAGTCGAAGCAATTAAAGGTAATACACAAGCCTTGTCTGATCTTATTATTGCAATAGAAGAAGATTTATATAAAATTGCAAGAACGAGATTATCTTGTGAAGATGATATTAATGAAGCTGTGCAACAAACAATTGTGCAAATTTTTAAATCTATAAAAAAATTAAAAGAACCCAAATATTTTAAAACTTGGACTATTAAAATTCTAATTAACAAATGCAACAAATTATATAGAAAAATACAAAAGAATACATTTATGGAATACGACGAAAGTATAATTAATTTACAAATCAGTGATGAAAATAAAATCATAAGTAATATGGATTTTTTCCTGCTTATAAAAGACTTAGAATATGAAGAGAGAATTACATGTACATTGTATTATTTGGAAAGACTTACTACGAAAGAAATAAGCAAAATACTGAAAGAGCCAGAAAGCACGACAAGAAACAGAAAATCAAGAGCCGTAAAAAAATTACAAAAAAAATTAATGGATAAAAATCCAACAAAAGACAAACTAAAAGAAGATAAAATAAAAAGATAAGCTAAAGAAAGACAAAATAAAAATACAAAATAAAAATGCAAAATAAAAAGATAAAATAAAAATACAAAATAATAAAGCCCTAAAAAACTTTTAAAAACCTTAAAAGTCTTAAAGGGGTAATTTTAAAGTTTATTTAAAACTGTAAAAATAATTTCCTTGATTCTAGGTTTTGTGAACTTATTATAGTGAAAATAATCCATTATTTTTGAAGTCTCACAATCTGCTATCATTGATCTAGTTGATTGTTTAATATTTCCATAAATTGTACTTATACTTTTTTTATGTCTGTGAGCTAGAATAGGGTAAATACTTTGAGATAAGTTACTATCAAAATCATATTTCACCTTGTAAAGCTCTAAAATAGTTTCTTCTAAATATGTAGTGCCTTTATAAGAATAATTATAATTTAAATATTCTAATTCATCATGAATTTTTTTCCTAACATCTTCGAGAATTAAAGCATTGTTTTTTTCATCAACACAAAGCTTTAAACTTTCGATAATGCTATCATAATCAACATCCTTAAAATGATATGAAAAGAGATAAGAATGATATGTTAAAACATTTAAAGTATTTAATTTACTCGAAATAGCGACAACAGAATTCCTATATTTATATAAACCATGTTTATCAATATATGCCAAAATATCAACACCAGAATAGTTAGGAGATGTTGAATCTAATAAAATAATATCAATAGATTGCTTATCTAAAACTTTAAAAGTCTCTTTTACATTACAAGTAACATGGTCAATTTTAATATTAGGAATTTCGTCAGAAATAATATTAATAAAATTTCTTAAATAATCTGAATTATCCTCAACAATTAATAAATTATACATAATAGCTCTTCCTCCTCACAACTATTAGAGTCGAATAATGTCTAATTTTGTCTCAATAAATATAAAAAATGAAAAATTTCGAATACTTTGTGCAAGAAATGTGAAAGTTGTGTGAATTTTAGCACTCTACTATTGACTTTGCTAAAAACAGATATATAATGTATTTGTAAAAAGAAAAAATACTTTTTATATGTGCTAACATAAGATAATGTCAACACATAAATATTGAAAAGGAGTTGATTATTATGATGTTACCAAGAAGACATGATTTTGATTTCTTTGATGATATGCTTAAAGATCCATTTTTTACAGATTTTAGGGATAACAATTTGATGAAAACTGATGTTAAGGAGAAAAAAGATAAGTATTTGATTGATATAGACTTACCAGGGTACAATAAAGAAGATATTAAAATTCAAATTGAAAATGGATACTTAATAATTCATGCATCAACAAATCAAAACAAAGAGGAGAAGGATGAAGGAAAGTATGTATGCAAGGAAAGATATGAAGGAGAATGTTCAAGAAGCTTTTACATTGGTGAAGATATCCTAGAAGAAGATATTAAAGCTAAGTTTAAGAATGGAACATTGACACTAGAGGTTCCTAAAAAAGATAATAAAAAGGCATTACCAGATGAAAAGAGATATATTGAGATTGATGATGAATAAACAAATATATAATAAAAAAGTGGTACTTAGTATTAGAGTACCACTTTTTATTTGGTGCACCAGGAGGGATTCGAACCCCCGACCTTCCGGTTCGTAGCCGAACACTCTATCCAACTAAGCTACTGGTGCATAATACATATTATAGCGTTTTTTTTCGAAATTTACAATACCTTTTTAGCTATTTTTAGAATTAATAAAACAACATTATATTAAAATTGTATAAAAATTGCTGCTCTCTAACGAATGCACAGAATTTTACTCGCGTAAAATTGGCGTAGCATAAATTTACGGAAAGTCAACGAGGAAAGATAAAGTTAGTGCAATTATTAAGACTTTCCTATTTGTTCGAAAAAAAATATTTCGTCTTTTACCTCCAAACTGTTGCTTTAATGGTACAAATTATGTTAAAAAAGTTGAATTGTAAGCTAATAAAATGTATAATATAAAATAAGGGGGAGTATCTATGCAAAATATAAAGAAAAAGCAATTAACAAAAGCAATATTATTGTTTTTATCAATTATTATATTTTCTATTATATTATGTAATAGTTCGTATGGAGCATATACAGAATACATAAAAGGAGACGTTAATGCAGATAGTAAAGTTAATAATATAGATATACTTTTAACTTTAAGACATATTTATGGGGAAAAGACCAATTCCAAAAAAGAATGGTGCTTTAACGAAAAAAATAAAAAAATAGCTGACATAAATAACGATGAAAATATAAATAATATAGATATTTTAATGATGCTAAGATATGTAGCAGCAAGCAAAAGCAATGAAATAGACAGTAAAAACCCCGAATGGAAAAAAAGTATAAAAAAGAATTCATTAAATGTGCAACAAGATAACGTGGAACTAGACTTAAAATCAGGACAAACAGAGAAATTAATTGTAACAGGGGAAAATATAGGAAGTATAAAATACACCTCTTTAGATAATAATATTGCAAATATAAGTAGTGAAGGAATAATAACACCTCGTAACGTAGGAAACACAGAAATATTAATTCAAGCATCAAATGGATTAGAATTAAGAACAAAAGTAAAAGTTATAAATAGCTATGTATATGTACAAAATATCAAATTAGACAAAACAAATATAAATTTAGATTTAAATGGAACAAAAACAACAAAAATAACAGCAACTATAGAACCAGCAAATGCCAATAACAAAAATTTATCTTGGACAAGTAATAATATAGGAGTAGCAACAGTAGACGAAAATGGAAATGTAACAGCTATTGGTGTAGGTAATGCAACAATAACAGCAAAAACATTAGACGGAAGTAATATAACAAAAACATGCCAAGTAAATGTAACTAGAACGCCGATAAAAGTAACATCCATAACTTTAAATTCACATAACCAAGAGATAGATTTAACAAGAGATAATAAAACGATAACTTTAACGGCAACTATTAATCCAGCAAATGCTGACAACAAGCAAATAATATGGGAAAGTAAAAATCCAAATGTAGCAACTGTATCAAACGGAGTAGTTACAGGAATTGCAGAAGGAATGACAGATATTATTGCTAAATCTGCAGAAAATTCAAGAATATTAGATGTATGTACAGTTACAGTAATAAAAGGGCTAACAATAGAATCAAGTAGTACAGAATATTTAGATGTTATAAATGATAGCTTGACATTACTATTATTTCAATCAGGTAGTACAAAAGATTCTATATCATGGAGTGTAGATAATACAAACGTTGTAAGACTAGAATCTACAACAGAATCAGGAACAGTAGTAAAGAGAACAGGAGAAGGAGTTACAACTGTAAGAGCAATATCATCAAGTGGAAAGAAAGCATCATACACAGTTGGAGTAAAAAAAGAAAAGGTATTACTTACAGGGGCATCTTGCACATCTCTTATGGCAAATGAGCGAAAAGATGCCGATACAGGTAAAGTTCAAAACATTGATTATGGAAGATTAAAAAAAGACGACAATTTATTTTTTGAAGCGTATGGAGGAACTGGATTACTGTGGTATTTAGATTCAGAAACGAGAAGAAGCCTAATGAATACATCTGAAAATGATTATGGAAAATTATTATTTTCAACTAAATACCCAGATAAGGAAACAACAGGAAAATCAAGATATGCGATGCAAGATATAAGAAAAATAATAAATGGCGTAGATAAAAAAACAGAGCATTTATCAATTGCGTTTGATATAGAAGGAAATGATATTAGAAAAGCAGAAAATGAAGAACAAGCTTTGTATTTATCTAATGTATATACAGAAGTAATTGTTAAGTTAGCAAAAGATTATCCAGATGTAACTTTTTATTGTATTCCTAAAAGTGCATATCCAGAAGAAGCCAATTGGTCTAAATATAATGATCTAATTAGAAAATTTAATCTTAATATACAAGCAGTAATAAGTGCTTCAAACATATCAAATTTAAGCTATAAAACATATTATACATTTACAAAAAATTTATACGAAAATGACAAAAATGCTGGAATATCATCAGATCAACATCCTAATGCATATACGACTCAGGTAATGTTTGACCAAATATTAAAGTATATGAAAATTACAAAATAATTGGTTAGAAATATGATTTTTGACATAACTAACAAGTTATCACTGAATTGTTAAAATTACCGAAGTTTACAAATTTTTATACTTGATATTTTTCTTAAATATTGGTATTATAAATAGAGAATTATACGAAGGAGAGAAAATAATGATAAAAAAAGTATTATTGACTATTTTTACTATTTTTATATTAATTATAATTAATTGTAATATAATAAAATCTTATGCAGTAGAATCTTATGGCTGTACTTTAATAGTAGAATCAAACAAGAAAACAATAAAAAAAGGTGAAGAAATAACACTTACAATAAAAGCTTCTGATATTAATGCTGGTAATGGGATAGTAATGTTCAGCACAATAATAGAATTTGATGAAAACGATTTTTCATTTGCAAATCAAAATGAAATTGTTAGTGCACAAGGGTGGTCAAATTTTGCCAGAATAGATAATTCAATTACTTTCTATAGATCAGATTATTTACCAAATAGCGAAAATCAAGAAATAGGAAAGGTAAAGTTAATAGCAAAAAATGATACTACTGCAGGAAATAAAGCGATAACTTTTACTTCAAATGAATTTGTTATTGAAGTTTCAGAAGGTCAAGAAAACACATTGAATATTGATAATTTAGGCCTTTCAATTAAAGTTGAAGATGAAAATCACTCAGGTAATGATAATACAACCAATGACAATACAACCAGTGATGATACTACTGACGATAATACAACCAGTGATGATACCACCGACGATAATACAACAGATGAAGATACAAACAATAATTCTACTGGAAATGATAATGTAACGGATAATAATACCACAAATGATAATGCAACAGATAATAATAATACAACTAATGATGACAACAATACAATAGATAATAATACATCTGATGATAATGACGATAATGTTACAAATAATGGAAATAATTATATTTTTTCAGGCAATACTATGGATGGACAAGGAAGCTCTTTAAATGAGGAAAATACTATTTCTAATAAAAATTTACCTAAAGCTGGATTGACTGGTTTCATAAGCATAAGCTGTTTTATTTTATTAATGGCTGCTATAATATCATATATAAAATATAAAAGAGCTATATAATGAAAAAATATATCCTCCTTATATATGGTTTGATATAAAGGTGTGTGACTGTTCAGAGGTGAAGGGTAGATTGATTATTTGTTTACTTTTTTACCTCTGGATTTGTTGTTATAAAATGTATGTTTTTTTTTGAAAAACTGTTGCAAATTTTAAAAAAACATGATATTATATATAAGTACGATAAAAATCGAGGTGTAGCGCAGTTGGTAGCGCGCGTGGTTTGGGACCATGAGGTCGCAGGTTCGATCCCTGTCACCTCGACCAGAAATGTAGCTGTTTTCAAGAAAATTTAAGAGAACTTGAAAACAGCTTTTAATATTAAAAGATACTATTTTCTAGGATTTTAGAGAATAGTATCTTTTTACTTTAATTCTAAAAAATTTCAAAAAATTCTTAAAAATCCGATAATTTTGTTCCGCAAAATGTTCCGCAAAACAATTTTAGCTATAAAAAAATGTTCCGCAATGTTCCGCAAAGCAAATTCAATTGATATTTCAACACTTTCAGCAAAATTCAAAAAAACTGAAAGGAGAACTATTGCTATGGATTTTATACCTTATAAAGCAAATGAATGTCTTGAAAATATTTTCTATCAGATTCCAAAAGAATTATTTATAAATCCTTATTACAAAAATTTATCTTCAGATAGTAAATTACTTTATGCACTTTTACTTGATAGATTATCTGTTTCAATGAAAAATCAATGGATTGATGAAGATGGAAATATATTTTTAGTATTTTCAAGAAAAGAAGCACAAGAAAAATTAAACTTGTCAGACAAGACTGTTACCAAAGCATTTAAGCAATTGACATCTGTTAAATTGATATATGAAAAAAGACAGGGTTTTAGAAAAAATAATATTATCTATGTTGGAAAAATAAATCATATATCCACCGAAAAAATTATGAGTCGTAAAAATTACGATTCAAGAAACGGAAATTTTACGGTTCAAGAATCGGAGAATTTACGATGTAATAATAATAAATATAATAAGACTAATTATAGTAATATGACTCAAAGAAAAAATTTATATTCAAATTATGAACAAAGAGTTTATACACAAGAAGAATTAAATAAATTATATTGCAATATATAGAAAAGGAGATTTAATAATATGAAAAATATAGAATTAAAGGATAAATTTATTGATGAAAAAACAGGAATAGAATATATAAGAAATGGCGATTATTATTTACCAAATCTAGTATTAGCAGATCAAAAGAAAATACAATTAAATAAATATGGGCATTTAAGATTAGAATATTTAAAAAAACATAAAAAAGCAGAATATACAATTCTTTTTATGGATAACAAATTAATAGATCATCTAGAAGAAGTACAAGAAACTGCATCTAAAAGAGTAGAAGAAATTATACAATCACTAAAGGAGAAAAGTAATTTAACAGAAGAAATGAAAAACACTGACCAACTTTATTGGGTTGGAATGATGAATAATTTTAAAAATCAAGCTGAAGAAATTGTTTTAAAGGAATTAATTTATGTATAGAAAAGAGGTAATTATAATGGAAGATATTAAATTATATGATATAGATTCAACGGAATTTAATGAGTTAATAGATACTGCAAGAGTTGAACTTAAAAATAATAATTCTGAGTATAAAAAACTAAGAAATAAAGTTAACGAAATTATGGATAACTTTCCTAATTTGCAATTACTTTTAGAAGATAATAAAGTGATGAAATTAAACGAAGAAGAATGCAAAAAGTTACAAGAATTAGTATCACTTTATTTGCAAATGAGTCAATATGAGGATAGAAAAATTTTCTTTTTAGGAGCACGTGAAAATTATTTTTATTTTAAAAATTTAGGAATTATTAAAGAATAAAATAACTTATTTAAGAGAAGAAATTTAAAACTTTCTTCTCTTTTTTACTGTATTTTAACTACTTTATAACT
>CALXJX010000009.1 GCA_944388735.1 uncultured Clostridia bacterium | reverse complement strand
TACAATACAGAGTTCACTCCCTAGCAGCTTAATATTTAACCAAAAAGTGTCCAACTTTTTGGGTTCAGTACACAGTCTTTAAAGTTCACAAGACTGTTCCGAAAATTCAAGATTTTTCCTATAGTTTAGATTGATTTAGCATCCATAAATTTTTACCATATTCTAAAATATATTCATCTATCATACTAGATGTTTCATAACATTTCTGTTTTTCTGCTTCTTCTTTTATCTTTATAGATTTTTGTAAAAGCGTATTATAATCTGTTATAATGTTATTAATAACATCCTCCTCTTTAATTTTTTCATTTTTAGCTTCCACAATTTTTGTTATTTGCAAATAATCTTTCATCGTTCCTAATGGTTGTTTTCCTAATATTAAAATATGTTCTGCTATTTCATCTATTTGTTCATTTATTTTATCATAGTATTCTTCTAATTTTTCGTGCATTACAAAAAAATTTTTTCCAGTAATATTCCAATGATAATTTTGTACTTTTCTGTAAAATACATTTAAATCCGCTAAAAATTCATTTAGCTCTTTTACTAAATTTTCCATTTTTATATTCTCCTTTCTCAAATCTATTGCCATTTTTCCCTTTTTTACTTAATTTTATTCATAAACTTTGTGAAAGAATTTATTAATATTTTTTGTTTTTTAGGCAATAATATATATATAAATTTATCATTTATATCTTTAATTTTTGATTGGAGGTAAAATTTTATATGGATAAACCAGAATATATTTTAAATGAAATTAATAAAGGTATTAAAATGGGTATGGACTCTATTTCTAACATTTCTGAAAAAGTTCAAGATGAAAGATTTAAACAGGATTTAAAATATCAATATGACCAATATAATAATATCCTAAATAAGGTTAATGATGCTTTGAGTTCTTATGGAGATTTTCCTAAAGAATTAAACCCTGCTCAAAAGGCTATGGGATGGATGACTATAGAATGGAGTACTTTAGATGATAAAAGTAATTCTAAAATTTCTGAAATGATGATTCAAGGAACTAATATGGGAATTATTAAAGGAGTCAAATTACTAAATAATAATCCCGACACAGATAAAAATATAAAGAATATTTTGACTGAATTTATTCAATTTCAAGAAAGCACTGTTGAACAATTAAAAAAATATCTTTAGTTTTATTTTTGTATGTTTTTATAATAATGATTTTATGCAAGTAAAATAGTGGGCTTTTTAAGATTTGTTTATATCTTTTGAAGCCCTCTTTTTATTAATACCATATTTATTTCAAACGTTCAATATCTATACGTGCATTGTCATAGCTTATCTCTTCAATCGATACTCCATTCAGTTTAAGTATATCTCCTGATTGTAATTTTAAAATCACAGTGCTTGTTAATGTCATTCTATTACTTGTACTGTTTCTTATTACTGGTGATTCGTTGAATGTATCTTGTAATGCTTCATTATTTACTGAAAGAATAGCATTAAAATTGAATGTTCCTACAATATCTTGGACTCCATATAGTTGATATGAGACTTGGTATATTCCGGTTTTATTTATTTTTACTTCATCACTACCTTCATCATGACTTATTGCTGTTCCCTCTACTATATTATTTTGACTAAATTTAATTGACGTTGTTCCAAGTTGTGTATTGTCTCCATTTTTTGCTATTGCAACTAGTATATCCGGTTGCTTTTCAATGTTTTGATTGTTCATAATTACTATTATAATTATAGCTATAATGATTATAGCTATAGTTGCTATCATTATTTTAAAAATTTTTTTATATTCACAACACATATTTTTCCCTCCTATTATATATGTTATGAATATTTAATTTTATTGCTACTTTCTATTTATTATTTCTACATCACATTCTTTATTCTAATACTAATGCTTTTTTAGGGCAAAAGTTTGAGCATTTACCACATCTTATACATTTATCATAATCTATTTTAGGTGCTTCAAAATCTTTTTGATTTAAAGCCCCAACTGGACAGGCATTTACAGCAGGGCATTTGTGAATATCAATTATTTTACCATGTTTAATATTTCAGATTTACTTATAATTCCAACAGAACGCGTTACTTCATTTCCATTTCTTATAACCACTAACGTTGGTATAGACATGATTTGATATTTTACTGCTGTTTTTTGTGATTCGTCTACATTGACTTTAACAACTTTTATATTACTGTTTTCTTCGGCTACTTCTTCAACTACTGGCGAAAGCATTTTACATGGGCCACACCAATCTGCATAAAAATCTACCAATACTGGCATATCACTCTCTAATACTTCTTGTTCAAAGTTTTGATCTGTTACTTTTATAACACTCATACTCGTTTCCTCCTCATTTTGATTTATTGTATTTTCTTCTACTGTATTTATTGAATTATCCACATTTAACATATCTTCTGTTTGGCCTCCTTGCATATATTCCTGGCCCTTCTTATTTATATATATGTTAGATACAACTATAACTATTACAAGTAGAACAAAAATTATAAACCATATTACTTTCTTTTTCATATAATCCCCCTAAAAAAATATCATATATATACCCATTACAATCAAAATTATACCTGATAACTTCTTTATTATACCGTAATGTTTTTTTATAAAGTCAAACACTTCTTTTAATTTTTCAAGTAGTGCTGCTGATATTATAAAAGGTATTCCAAGTCCTATGGAATATACTATCATTAGCACTATTCCTTTTGTCATATCTTGATTTTTAGCAATAAGTAATAATGCCGAACTTAAAAATGTTCCGATACATGGTGTCCAACTAATTGAAAATAACATTCCAAATATGATTGCTTTTAGGAAGTTCAAATCTTTTGCATTTTTATTTGCAATTTTTGTTTTGTTTAAAAAGTTTATTTTAATTAGTTCCATATAATTTAATCCGAGTAATATGATAATGATTCCAAATGCGATTTTAAAGTATTTTATATTTCCACTTATTATGCCACCAAATTTGCTTGCAAATATTGATAATAATATAAACACAGTAGTAAATCCTAATACAAATCCAATTGAATTTATAACTGCTTTTGATGTTTTTTTGTTATCTTTACCTAGAAAATAAGATATATAAATAGGTAGCATTGGCAATATACATGGTGAAATAAAGCTTGCTAATCCTTCAACAAAAGTAAATACATAATCCATTTTTTAAATTTCCTTTTATCTATTATAATAAGTACATTAAAAATACCAATAAATATGTACTTTGTCAATATAAATATGAGTAAAAATGATATCCTCCTGTTATATTTTGTACTTTAAATCCATTTTGAGTTAAAATCCTACAAGCTATATAGCTTCTAAGACCTGTTCTACAATATACTAAATATGTTTTAGATTTATCTAATTCATTTAATCTTTTTCTTAAATCATCAAGTGGTATATGAATTGCATTTTCATAATTTCCACTTTCAAATTCTTCATTTGTTCTAACATCTAAAACAAATATGTCTTTATTATCTTTTAAGCTTTCTACTTCTTGCCATGTTATGGTATCAACCAATCCTTCTATTTGATTTACAATACTGTTTCCTAGTAAATTCACTGGACTTTTAGCTGATGAAAAAGGTGGTGCATAGCATAGATCCAACTCCTCTAAATTATATGCTGTCATTTTCATTTTTATTGCTACTGCTAATATATCTGTTATTTTATCTACACTCTGTTTTCCGAATACTTGCGCACCTAATATCATTCCAGATTTATCTTCGTATATTGCTTTTATTGTTAGCATACTTGCACCCGGATAGTAAGTTGCATGTGAATATGGTGATAATATGATTGTTTTATATTCTATATTATTTCTCTTGCAAGTCATTTCATTTATTCCTGTTATTCCTAAATTGTAATTAAATATTTTTAATATACTACTTCCTATACTTCCGTCATAATTTGTGTCTATATTACAAATATTGTTTGCAACTACTCTTGCTTGTTTATTTGCAGGTCCTGCAAGGGGAATAGATGACATTTCTCCTGTAACACAATTCTTTATTTTTACGACATCTCCTAAAGCATAGATGTTTTCGTCATTTGTTTGCATTCTCTCATTTACTTCTATCCCTCCTCTTGGATATACATTAATTCCAGATTGCCTTGCTAATTCATCTTCTGCTTTAACTCCTATACATAAAACTACAAAATCTGTATCTATTTTTTTGTCCTCTAATACAATATTTAATTTATCATCTTTGTTTATAATTTCTTTTACACCATTGTTTAAAATTACAGTTATATCATTGTTTGTTAATATTTTATAAACAAGCTTTGCCATATCCTCATCTAATGGAGCAATTAAATGTGATGCTTTTTCTGCAATTGTTACTTTTAGATTTTTAAAATTTCTTAGATTTTCTGCAAGTTCTACTCCAATATAGCCTCCACCAATTATAGTAACATTTTTTACATTATTTTTTTCTATATATTCTTTTATTTCTACAGAGTCTTCTATATTTCTTAAAGTTCTTATCTTATTATTATTTAAGTCTTTAAATGGATTTATCGGACTTGCACCTGGTGATAACACTAACTTATCATAATTTTCTTCATATTCTTCATTTGTTTCTAAATTTTTTATAATCACATTCTTATTTTTTCGATTTATTTTAACGACTTCTTGTTTTACTCTTACATCTATGTTAAATCTTGCATTGAAATTTTCTGGTGTTTGTACTAATAAATCATTTTTTACCTTTATTACGTTTCCTATGTAATATGGAAGACCACAATTGGCAAAAGAAATAAAGTTTCCTCTTTCTATCAATATAATTTCTGCTTTTTCATTTAGTCTTCTTAGCCTTGCAGCAGTTGTAGCTCCTCCTGCAACACCACCTACTATAATAACTTTCATATAATTTTTCTCCTTTATATTCATTAATTTTTCTTACTTTTTTATTTTTCTTATAAGTAAAATTATTCCTATTATAACATTATTTCGTTCACCTTCTAACATTTTTTCTCTTTCAGTCATAATTCTATTTCCTATATATTTTACTAATTCTAATTATATATTGTAAGTTGTAGCACTGATTTGTATTCTATTACTATAAATTTAACACAAAATTTTATTGTTTTTATTGACTTTTTACTTATAAGTAGATTATAATAAATATAGGAAATGGAGAAACCACAAGCGTGGTTTGCCTGGTTATATGTAAAAAAACACATCTCCCAGTCAAGACAGATGTGTTTTTATTGGTTATTTTTGTTTGCTAATAATTACTACTAATGCAATAATTAAGGCAAACGTAATGATAGTTACTACTATTAATGAATAATACAATATGTATATTGTTGCAATTAATGCTTGTATTTCTATCATACGCCTCACCTCCTTGTAGGAGGCAAACCACATCTGTTTGTTCTCATTTCCTATGTCAATCATTTTACAATATTATTCTAATTTTGTCTATAGGCTTTATTAATTTATAGATATGTTTTTAATCTCTTAGGCAAATTACTATTTGTTTTATTATAGTCATTATATCATTTTATATTTAAAAAGCATATAACTATAAAAAAATAATAATTCAAAAAGTATTCTGTAAACTTCACAAATTGGCTTATTATTTTTTGTATTAAAAAATTATGTTTTGTAATTTTGAATTAAAAAGGCACTATAAAATTCTATAAAATATTCGCCTAACAAAAAGCTTTTAAATTATAAATCTAACAATTATATGACTTTTCATTTTATAACTTCTCTAATATATAAAAAATAACAGATAATTTCTTATCTGCTATTTATGGCTGGGCTGGCTAGATTCGAACTAGCGCATGCCAGAGTCAAAGTCTGGTGCCTTACCGCTTGGCTACAGCCCAATATAAAATTAAATGGGGTGGAAGATGGGACTCGAACCCACGGTCTCCAGTGCCACAAACTGGCGCGTTAACCAACTACGCTACATCCACCATTATTGTAGCTCTATTCATTTGTGAGCACATTAAATATTATACCCAATATTTACCCCATTTGTCAACTACTTATTGTATTTTTTATAAAATTTTTATATATATCTGTTATTCACCTGTTGATACCATAGAATTTGGGTCAACTCCATATTGTTCATAAATCCAATTATTTACATCAAAAGGTGTCAAAGTCTCTGGTAATCCATAATCCTCTCCGTAAGTTTCAACACGAATAGATTTAATTACTGGAGGATTAACCGGTGTACTTACCTCTGATGATGTACTACTATCAGAGCCTTCTGCTGTTTCATCAGTACCGGATGTCACTTCTACTTCTTCTATTTTGTGAACAACATCCATTCCCTCAATCACTTTACCAAATGCTGCATAATGTCCATTTAAATTAGTATTATCTTCTGTCATAATAAAGAATTCGCAACTACCTGAATTATAAGATTCTTCTGCTAAATCTGAAGAATATTGTGTATAATCAGCTCTTGCAACACCTACTACACCCTCATCAAATCTCAATGTATTTTTCACATTATTATCTAGGAACTCTCCTTTTATTGAATAAGCTTCATCTGCTCCTCCATCTTTTAAGTCACTTATCTTTACACTTCCTGTACCATCACCATTAACACTTCCACCTTGTATCATAAAATCTTTTACTATTCTATGAAATTTTTTTCCGTCATAAAATCCTCTATTTGCAAGAGCAATAAAATTTGCTACTGTTTCTGGTGCCATTTCAGGATATAATTCCATTTTTACTGTTCCGAAATTTTCAACTTCCATAGTTGCTATCGGATTTTTTACTTCTAAAGTTGCTTTCTGGTAATATCCATATCCAACTACCCCTATTAATACTATTACCAAAATTAAAGCAATTATCCAAATAATATTTTTTGTTTTTTTCATTTTAAATTCCATTCCTTTCTTTATATCTTTAACTTAAAAGTTGTTAAGTGTTTCAAATTAAATTATCAAAGACAAATTGTTCTTGCATTCTTTTTAATGATTGCTTAATTGTTTTTGCTCTTACTTCACCAATTCCGTCAACATCATCTAAGCTTTCTATGTCAGCAGCTAAAATGTGCTGAAAAGATTTAAATGAATCTACTAAATTTTCTACTATATTTGAAGGCATTCTTGGAATTTTACTTAAAACACGATATCCTCTTGTATAAACACTTATTTCATCATAATTATCAAAACTATCATATCCTAGTAATTTTGCTATTGAATTTTCTTTTGTGATGTCTTCATAAGATAATTCTTCTAACTCTTCAACTACTTTTTCAGGTGTTCTCTTTTTCTTTGATGGTGCCATGTAGTCTTTTATTATTAGTAATTCTTCTTTCTCCATTCCTCCAATAAGTTCTTCTAGTTGCATTTTTACTAGCCTTCCATCGTCTCCGAGTTCATAAATCTGTCTTTGTATTTCTTCAACAATTCTCATTACCATTTCAGCTCTTTGAATTGCCACAATTACATTTTCTAATGTTACTATATCATTAAATTCATATTCGTTCAAGATATTTAATTTAGTATCAAATACTTTTTTATATTTTTCTAGTGTTTGTATTGCTTGATTTGCCTTGTTTAGAACTACTTCTGTATCTTCTAAGACATATCTATAATTACCTTTAAATACTGTTATGATATTTCTTCTTTGAGATATACTAATTACTAATTCTCCTGTCTGTTTAGCTGTTCTTTCTGCTGTTCTATGCCTAGTTCCTGTTTCTAATGTTGGAATTTCATAAGAAGGAATTAATTGTGCATTTGCATATAAGATTTTCTTTAAGTCTCCACTTAATACAATTGCTCCATCCATTTTTGCAAGTTCATATAGTTTAGAAGATGTATAGTCTTCATTAATCGTAAATCCGCCATCTACTACTTGCTTTAATACCTCATTATTATCTGTTATTAAAAGTAATGCTCCTGTTTTTGCTCTCAAAATATTCTCTAAACCGTCTCTGATTGGTGTTCCCGGAGCTATTAATTTTAAAATTTCTGTTATATCATCTTCTTTTCCTTTTCTCAACCTCTTCTCCTTCCTTCGTTTTTATATAATTTAATGTTTATCATACAGTTATATGATTTTTCTTGAACCTATTTTTTACATTGTGTTATTTCTAATAACTGTGAAAAATTACAATAATTTTATTATTCACCTTTCTTGCTAAAGATTATTTAAGTCCTATTTTTTTCATTGCTTCATTTACATTCTTGACTCCAATTATATCTAATTTGTAATTATCTTTCAAGAGTTTTTTGTTACTTTCTGGAATTATACATTGCTTAAAGCCTAATTTTTCTGCTTCTTTTAGCCTTTTCTCTATCAAATTAATTCTCCTAATTTCTCCTGTCAAACCAACTTCTCCCATTATTACCATATCTTTTGGTATTGATATATTTTTAAAAATTGAAGCTGTAACCATTACAATTCCTAAGTCTATCGCTGGTTCATTTAGTTTTATTCCTCCTACAACATTTAAATATACATCTTGCGAATCTAACATCAAATTTGCTCTTTTTTCTAATACTGCAATTAATAGTGTTAGTCTATTAAAATCTATTCCGTTTGCAGTTCTTCTTGGAAATCCAAATGAACTTTGTATAGTTAATGCTTGTAACTCTACTAAAATGGCTCTTGTCCCTTCTATTGATGCAACTATGCATGATCCTGCCGGATTGTCTTCTCTTTCTGAAATTAATACATCAGAAGGATTTGAAATTTCACACATTCCTTCTTCTCTCATTTCAAACATTCCAATTTCGTTTGTAGAGCCAAATCTATTTTTTACTCCTCTTAATATTCTATATGAAAAGTATCTTTCTCCTTCAAGATATAAAACAGTATCTACCATATGTTCTAATACTCTTGGTCCTGCTATATTTCCTTCTTTTGTAACATGTCCTATTATAATTGTTGTAATGGATCTTGATTTACAAACTCTCATTACTTGTGATGTAATTTCTCTAACTTGACTTACACTTCCTGCTGCTGCTGTTATATCTTCTGAATACATAGTTTGAATAGAATCAATAATAACAAGCTTAGGATTTAGTTCTATAATAACATTGTTGACTATATCTATATCTGTTTCTCCTAGAAACATTATGTCTTCATTATCAATTCCTAATCTATCTGCTCTTAATTTTATTTGTTCTGCTGATTCCTCCCCTGAAACATATAAAACTTTTCCTTCTCCTTTTACCTTATCACAAATTTGAAGAATTAAAGTTGATTTTCCTATTCCCGGTTCTCCTCCTAATAAAATCAACGAACCTTTTACTAAACCGCCTCCAAGTACTCTATCCAATTCTTCAAATCCTGTTGATGTTCTTATTGTTTCTTTTGCTTCGTAGGAATTTAATGTTTGTGGAGTAACTGCTTTTATATCTCCTTTTATACTATGATTTTTAGTTTCAACTACTTTCTGTTCATAAAAACTGTTCCAACTATTACATGCTGGACATTTTCCAAGCCATTTACTTGATTCGTTGCCACATTCGCTACAAACGAATACTGTCTTATTTTTAGCCATTTGATAATCATTCCTTTTTTATTAAAGCATCTTTTCAATAAAAAAAGTATAACACATTTTTCTATTTTGTGCTACACTTTTTATAACATCTTTTCTATTTTTCTGTGCAATAATATTTTTTAAGTTATAAGAAATGCAATTTCTTATAACTTAAAAAAATGATTGGGGAAAAAATCACTCTTCCTCAATCACTTGCTGAATTATTAATATCTTTATACTTTACTTTTTTTACCAAATGTAACTTCTTGGAATAAAAAGTCATGTATTTTTTCAAATGTAATTTCTTGATGTAAAAACTCATTAATTTCGTCTTCAACTTTTTGTTGTTTTGGTGTTAATTCAACTCTTATTTCTTTATTCCAATTTATATCTTGTAACCAAAATGCTTTAAAGCTTGACCAAAATCCTCTTTTTACTGGTAAATTTTTCCCATTAACATTTGTTGAAGCTTGTTCAAATTGTTGTCCTTGCTCATTGTTTTGTCCATTATTAAATTCTACTCCGCCATATACACCTGTTAAATTATTCATTTCTTCACCTAAATCTGCCATTTTCTTTTCCTCCTTCGTAATCATCCAATCTTTACTATATTTATACTATATATTTAAATATTTATCAAGTAATTTTATATTAAATATTAGTTACACAATTATTACATTTTTGTTACATTTCTACAATTCTACTAATATATGGTCATTCTCTGCTGATTTACAAGTTGCCTGTATTATTTGATTTTCTAAATTTCTTTCTGATTTACAATATGCTAATATATAATTTTTAGTATGTCCTCTATAATAACCTTGCTTTTCTTCTTCAAATAAAATTTCTACTTTTTTTCCAACATATCTTTGATTATATCTTTTTTCATTTTCATTTGACAATTCTATTAATTTTTGGCTTCTTTCTTCTTTTACTTTTCCGTCTATCTGTCCTTTCATCTGAGCTGCTTTTGTTCCTTTTCTTGGTGAATATTTAAATACATGCATTTTATAAAATTCTACTTCTTTTAAAAATGTGTATGTTTTTTCAAATTCTTCCTCTGTTTCTCCTGGAAACCCTACGATGATGTCTGTTGTTAGGACAACATCTTTATATGTATTTCTTAGTATTTTCACAATTTCTTTAAATTGCTCTGCTGTATATCTTCTATTCATTCTCTTTAATGTTTCATCACATCCACTTTGCAAAGATAAATGAAAATGATGACATATTTTTTCAAGTTTTGACAATCTTTCTGCAAACTCTTTTGTTATTAGTAGTGGTTCTAAAGAGCCTAGTCGAATTCTTTCTATTCCTTTTATTTCATTTATTGCCTCTAATAAATCTATTAATCTATATTCTTCTTCGAAATCTTTTCCATAAGAAGCTATATGTATCCCTGTTATAACAACTTCTTTAATATTTTCATTTGCTATTTTTTGTATTTCTGAAAGAATATTTTCTGGCTTCCTACTTCTTACTCTTCCTCTAGCAAATGGAATTATACAATATGAACAAAACCTGTCACATCCGTCTTGTACTTTTATAACTGCTCTTGTTTTTTCTGTATATGTAACATCTCCAAATTCCACAAATTCTTTTTGATGCATAACATCTTCTACTTGCATTATTTTTTGATTTTCCTTTTTGCTTAAACTACTTATATACTTTTCGACTGATTCAACTATATTTTTTTTCTCGTTATTTCCTAATACCAAATCAATTTCTTTTATATTTTCTACTTCTTCACTAGCTACTTGTACATAACATCCACAAGCAACAACTATTGCTTGTGGATTTATTTCTTTTACTTTTCTAAGCATCTGTCTTGATTTTCTATCTGACATATTTGTTACTGTGCAGGTATTTATTATATATATATCTGCTTTTTCATGTTGTTCTACTATTTTATATCCTTTTTCTACAAATTGCTGTGTCATTGCATTTGTTTCGTACTGATTTACTTTACAACCTAATGTAATAAAAGCTACATTGTTCATTTTATTATATTCCCTTTCTTATGTTATGCCCATTATACTATTAAAATCCAACTTTTATCAAGCTGGATTTTTTTCTTGAATAGGAAAAAATCGATTTTTCCTATTCAAGGACGTCGCTTCTCTCTAAATCAGCATACAAATTTTACTTGTGTAAAATTTGGCGTGCGAGAGGGTTTTAAAATGTCATAAACAGATAAAATGTTAAAGACGTCCGCTATTGTTCTTTTAAGCTCTTGCTTTTCCTTCTAAAGCATCTAAGTTATCTAATGCCTTTCCTGTTCCTAGCGCAACACAAGATACAGTATCTTGTGCAATCATAACATTAATACCCGTTTTCTCTTGCAATAATTTATCTAATCCGTCTAGCAAGCATCCTCCTCCTGTCATATATATTCCTTTATCACTAATATCTGCTGCAAGCTCTGGTGGTGTTCTTTCTAATACAGAATGAACTGCATCTACTATCATCATAGCAGGTTCTATCAAAGCTTCTAACATTTCACTAGAATGTACTGTTAGAGTTTTTGGAAGTCCTGTTACTAAATCTCTTCCTCTTATATCCATTTCTATATCTTGTATTTTTGGATATACACAACCTATATTAACTTTTAAGTCTTCTGCTGTTCTTTCTCCTATCATTATGTTATGTTTCTTTTTTATATATTTTACAATTGCTTCGTCAAATTTATCCCCTGCTACCTTTAAAGATGTACTTACTACTGAGCCTCCTAATGAGATAACTGCAATATCTGTTGTTCCTCCACCAATATCTACAACCATATTTCCAGATGGTTTTGAAATATCTATTCCGGCTCCTATTGCTGCTGCTATTGGCTCTTCTATTAAATAGACTTTTCTTGCTCCGGCTTGTGAAGCTGCATCTATAACTGCTTTTTTCTCAACTTCTGTTACTTGCGAAGGGATACATATCATTATTCTTGGTGCAAATATAAATTTTCCGCATACTTTATTAATAAAATGTTTTAACATTTTTTCCGTAACAGTATAGTCTGAAATAACACCTTCTCTTAATGGTCTCGTTGCTACTATATTCCCAGGGGTTCTACCAAGCATTCTTCTAGCTTCTTGTCCTACTGCTAAAACTTCTCCTGTATTGTTATCTACTGCAACAACTGAAGGTTCTCTAAGAACTATTCCTTTTCCTTTTATGTATGCTATTACAGTAGCAGTTCCTAAATCAATTCCTATATCTTGACCTAAACCGAACTTAAACATGTATTTATCTTCCCTTCTCATTTTTTATTTCTCTTCTATTACAATTATGTTACGATTATATTACAATTATTCTAAAATATCAATACTTTTTTTACTTTATTTTTATTTTTCGCGTAACTTTTTGTTACAATTTATAGCCTTTATAATAAACTAAAAAATGTTGATATATTAATATTGAATGGATTTTGAATGTTATTGGAGATATTTTAGAATTTGTTATATGATTTATTGAGGAATGTTCACGGTATTCGAGGAACGAGAGGGTTTGAGTGAAAGAGGCTCAATAAATCATATTATAAATTCTTAAATATTGTATTGAGCCGAAAAATCTATGAAATATTAATATATCAATATTCTTTTAATAATTATAGCTCTATCCTTCATATAAAGAACTATAAATTTTATAATCTCGCAAAATCTTCCTAACGTATATATTAGTTTCTTTATATGGAATATTTTCTATATTAGAACCATCAGAATTGATAATCCCCTTTTCTATCCAATTATCAACAGTGCCAATTCCTGCATTATATGCTGCCAAAGCAATTTCTATATTCCCATATCTTTCGAGCATCATACTTAAATATTTCGTACCTATATCGATATTTTTATCTACCTTTAACAAATCTTCCCTTATATTTTCCTTATCCAATTCTATATTATTTTTATTTGCCACATCTATCGCTGTTTCCTCCATTAATTGCATTAATCCAATAGCTCCTTTATTTGAAACACTATCTTTATTAAAATTGCTCTCTGCTTTAATTAGTGCAAAAATCAAATTTTCTCCAACTTGATATTTATCGGCATAAATTGAAACATATTCTTCATATTTTTTTGGATATATCATTTTCATTATATTGTCTTTAAATAATAATACAAAAATCGCTATAATTACAATTACTATGCCTATCGCTATAAGCTTCTTATTTAGTAATAGCTTTTTCAAAATTATCTCTCCTCTATTTTTCAATGATATAAACTTCCCTCTTTTATATTAGCTTTTTACTTCTTATCAAATCGCAGTTTTGCAAATATAATTCAATTATTTACATTCATACCAATTAGTAGCCTCAGATATATCAACAACTAAAGGTACTTTTAATTCTATTGCAGACTCCATACATTTCTTCATTATTTGTTTTACATCTTCAATCTCATTTAATGGTGTCTCTATCATCATTTCATCATGAACTTGTAAAACAATTTTTGATTTTAATCCTTTATTTTTTAATTCCTTATATACATTAATCATTGCTATCTTCATAATATCTGCTGCTGTTCCTTGGATAGGTGTATTCATTGCTGCTCTTGCTCCAAATTGACGAACCATATAATTATTAGATTTTAATTCTGGTATATATCTTCTTCTATGGAATAAAGTTTCTACATATCCTTTTTCTTTAGCTTTTTCTGTAATATCTTCCATAAATTTCTTTATTCCTGAATATTGCTCTAAATATTCATCAATATATTGTTTAGCTTTTTTCCTTGATATTCCTAATTGTTCTCCTAATCCAAAATCACTTATTCCATATACAATTCCAAAATTTACAGCTTTTGCATCACTTCTTTGAGCTTTTGTTACTTGGTCAATTGGTGTTTTAAATACTTTTGACGCGGCCTGTTTATGAATATCTTCACCATTATTAAATGCTTGTATCATGTTTTCATCATTAGAAATATGTGCTAATACTCTTAATTCAATTTGCGAGTAGTCAGCATCTAAATATACGTTTTCTTCTGCCGGTTTAAATATTTTTCTAACTCTTTTTCCTAATTCAAATCTTGTAGGTATATTTTGTAAATTGGGTTCTGTTGAACTTATTCTACCTGTTGCTGTTATAGTCTGATGGAAAAATGAGTGTATTCTTTTTGTTTTCGGATTTATATATGGCTTTAGCCCTTCTATATATGTTGAATTTAATTTCATTAATTGCCTATAATCCAATATTTTTTGAATAATTGGGTCTTCTCTTCTTAATTTTTCTAGCACATCTACATCTGTTGAATATCCACTTTTATTTTTCTTTATAACTGGTAATTTCATTTTTTCAAAAAGAATTTCACCTAACTGTTTTGTAGAATTTATATTAAAATCTTCTCCTGCCATTTCGTGTATAATTTTTGTTAATTCTTCTATTTTTGAAGACAATTCTTCTCCAAACTTTGTTAATTCTTCTTCATCTACATACATTCCATTCCACTGCATATTTGATAAAACTTCCACTGTTGGCATGTCTATTTTATAAAATAAATCTAAAGCATTAATTTCTTCTAGTTTTTTTAGTGTGATTTCTTTTATTTTTGAAATAGAATATACATATAATTCATATTTACTTTTTAATATATTTTCTTCTTTTTCAGATTCTGTATTTTCGTTTGAATCTATCATAGAATCAAATAAATTAATTTGTTCTACTTGTTCCTTTTTTTCTCCTATATATTCTTGCACATTGATTTCTAAATATTGTTCTATTAAATTATCAATATCCAGTTTATTATTTGTAGGATTTAGTATATATGCAGCTATTGATATATCATAGTCTATTCCCTCTAAAGTTATATCTTCTTGTTTTAATAATATATATGTTTTTGTCAAATTTATACTTGTTTTTGTTATTTCTCTATCTTCTAAAATTTCTTTAAATTCTTGAATTAAATCATTCTCTAAATTTAAATAGTATGCTTCTTGTTTTTCTTCATTATATATTGAAATATTAGAAATTTTTTCTTTTATGATTTTTTCTTCATTTTCATCCTTATTTGTTCCTATATAAAAAATCATCTTTTTTTGTTCTTTTATTAATTTTATTATTTCTTCTCTTGTTTTATCTATTTTATGGAACATTTCTTTGTTTTCTTCTTTCGAAGTATTTTCTCCTCTTAAAGAAAATCTATCTATATATCTATTAAAATTCAATTCTTTGAATAATTCTAGAACCTTAGGTTTGTCCCAGTCTTCGACTTTAAAATTTTCCAAAGTATCTTCTATTGGAACTTCCAAATTGATAGTTCCTAATGTTTTAGATAAGACTGCTAATTCCTTATTTTCTGCTATCTTTTCTCTTTGTTTTCCTTTTAAATCATCTTCTCCATTTTCTATTTTTTCATACAAATTTTCTATTGAACCATATTTTTGTATTAAATTTAAAGCTGTTTTTTCTCCTACTCCCGGTACTCCTGGAATATTATCTGATGTATCTCCTTGTAATCCTTTTACATCAATTAATTGCTTTGGCTCTATTTTGTACGTTTCTATAATTTTATTTCTGTCAAATAAATCTGTTTCCGTTTTTCCTCCTTTTGTCCTAGGTATTCTAATCGTAACTTTGTCTGTTGCTAATTGAAATGTATCTCTATCTCCTGATAAAATAATAACTTCTAATCCCTGTTTTTCCCCATATCTTGATAATGTTCCTATTACATCATCAGCTTCATATCCTTCCTTTTCTATAATATCAATATTCATGGCTCTTAATATTTCTTTAATAATTGGCATTTGTTCTGCTAATTCGTCTGGCATTCCTTTTCTATTTGCTTTATATCCTTCATACATTTTATGTCTTGCGGTTGGAGCTTTTAGGTCAAAAGCTACTGCCATATATTCTGGTTTTACATCTTCTATTAGTTTAAATAGAATTGCTAAAAATCCATATATCGCATTTGTGTATTTTCCGTCTTTTGTTGTTAACATTTTACTTCCCATGATTCCATAAAATGCTCTATTCATTATACTATTTCCATCTATTAAAACGAATTTTTCCAAAATAAAATCCTCCTTGATTTTTTTTGTGGTTTTCTATATAATATCTTATATATTTTTGAATGTAAAGGGGTAGGGTTTAAAAAATAATAAGTTTCGTTAACAATTCAGAGGTCATTGGTAAATATGATTTCTTGAATTGGATTCGAATGTGCCGTGGAATAGATGTATAAATTCTTAGCTTAAAATAACTGAGGAAGCGTGATCAACGAGAGGCTCGGTTATTTTAAGCTTAGAATTTATAATCTATGGAGAGCCGAGAAGACAATGAAAGAAATCATATTTACCAATGACCTCTGAATTGTTATTAAGTCTTACTACCTCTGAAAAAAATATCAAATTTTATTAAAGGAATGGTATTAAAAATGAATACAAAAAATTTTTTTACAAACAAAAAACTTATTTATTGGATAATCTTTATTTTATATGCTATTTTAAATTTTATATTTCTATTAAATCATGAACCTTGGAGAGATGAAGTTCATTCATGGCTAATGGCAAAAGAGTTAAGTATTCCAGAATTAATAGTAGAAAGCCGATATGATGGTCATCCAATTTTATGGCATTTAATTTTAATGCCTTTTGCTAAATTAAATTTTCCTATTATAACATTAAATTTGATTAGTTATATTGTTTTATTAGTTACAGTTTGGCTATTTTTATTTAAAACAGATGTTAATTTTATAATAAAAGTATTTGCTACTTTTACAATACCTTACACATATATTTATAGCTGTATTTCCAGAAACTATTGCCTTATCTTATTACTTTTAGTAATTATTGCAATTTTATATCCAAAAAGGCATAAAATTCCTATTTTATATAGTATTCCCATCTGTTTTTTAATTCATACTCATTCTCTTGCTTGGGGAATTGTCGCTGGTTTAACTATTACTTTTTATTTTCTTGAAATATATTTATATTTTAAGAAAAAGAACACTGCTAATATTAAACACATTTTAATAGGATTAGGACTTATTGTTATTAATACTATACTAGTCGTATTGCAATTATTTGGAACCTCTAACCCTGATTATATGGCTAATTCTTCTTCTGTTGTTATGGATTATACTACAATTAGTCTTATTCTGCTTGCTTTTTGCTTGATATTTACGTTTTTCTCAGGTAAAAAATGTTTAAAAGAATTTGTTATTTTGCTTTGCGGAATAGGCTTTCAAATATTTGTCTATCTTACATTCTATTCTTCTATTATGTTTCAAAGACAAATGTTAATTTATGTTTTATTTTTATTTTATATAATGATACTGCCTAAACAAAACATTAAAAACTTTTTACAAAATTCTCTTGTTGTATTTTTCATAATATTTACACTTGTATGTGGATATAAAGAGTTTTCTTCTTATCTTACACAAGATTTTAGTAAACCTTATTCTTGTGCAGAGGAAATGGCTAGTTACATTAATGAAAACATACCTGATAATACAACAATTTTGATAGATAATTCTGTTATTGGTCAAACTATAATACCTTATTTAAAACCTTCTATTTCTTTTTATGATATTGAACATAATAAGTATGTAGATTGTGCTAATACTTCTCATGATTATAAAAAGCTTGCTGAAGTTTTAAGTAACTCTGATATGCTTTCTGGTAATTATATTATTATTTGTAATAATAGCTTTGATTTAGGACAAGAGAATTTAATTTATTACACTGATTCAGCTATTATTAATGAGAATTATTATTTATATTATTTTAATTAATTTAAGAATTATCATATATCCTATCTTGAATTCTTAATGTTAATTTAAAATTCCTTATATACAAAAAACCTAATGCTTATCATAACATTAGGTTTTTTTGAATTATTGTGAAATTGAATTATTATTTTTTTGTATACGAGCTTTTTCTTTTTTCTTTTGAATTATAACTATCATAAATAATACACTAACCCATAATATAAAAGTAAAAGGTGTTCCATTTTGCCAACCTTCTCCATTAAGCAAAAATACTGAATTAGCAAACTCACTAATTAGAGATATTCCGAATAATTGTATTTATATCTTGTGACTTTTGCCACATCATACATGGAAATAACCACAAAATATACCATGGTTGAAAATTTGTTATTAGTAAAAATAAAAATGCAACTAAAAAATACTCATATTTTTTCATTTGACTTCTAAATGAAATTTCTTTCTTATTTATCAATACAATACATACTGCTACATATATAATAACAAATGCTCCTAGCAATAATTTTTTCAATTGATTTACCACATTAGGTATACTTCCAAAATATTCAGTAACTATTATATAAATGCTTTTTGCCAATTTTTCTTGTTGTGTAAATATTCCTGCAAATACTTCTATATCTCTTATATATAATAGATATGGAATTAGCATAAAAACTGCAAATATAAGTCCATATTGAATACATTTTACAAATCTCTTTAATGGTTTTTCTTTTCTAAAATAATAAATTATTATAAATGGCAATAGCAATATTGGGAAATACTTTATAGTCGTTGCTAATGCTAGAAAAACTAAAGACACAATTAAATTTTTTCTTTTCAATAAAAAATACAGTGTTAGCAAAATAAATAAAACTACAAACAAATCATTATGGACGCATGCAATCCCCTCGATTAGCACAAATGGATTCAATCCATATATTAGTGCAAATATTTTTTTATTGGTAATTTTATATATTAAATAGCAATTAAAAATATGTACAATTACATTTATCAATTTAAAAACAAGTAATCCGATATCTATATTTCCAAAAGATAATCTAGCAACTATATTGCAAATTAATGTCCATATTGGTCCATAAACTACTGTTGAATCAGCCCAGTCATTTATATATCCTTGTGCTAATACACTATCTTGTACTAGATATTGACTATTATCACCTGCATCAACAAAATCTTTGATAGTTGTATAATATGGGTTTTGCCCATATTCACTATTTATTCTTCCTATTCCAAGATAATAAAATACATCTGAACATGTAAATGGAATTACTGCTACAAATATTACAGCTATTATCGCTATAAATATAAACATCCTTTTTGTATTTTTAAATACCTTTTTTCTATTTTTTATTAAAACAATATAAAGTATTGTAAGTATCGTTAATACTATTAAGTAAATTATTGTTTGTTCAAATCTATCTGTATTATTCAGTAAAAATTTAAACCACTGGTCAAATTGAAATACTGTTTTATTGTTTATGTAATATATTATAGACGGTACTGCAAACATTACAGATGCTAGTACAAATAATATTTTTAATATTATTGATTCTTTATCATTGATAATTTTTTTAATCTTTTCCAATTTTTCCTCCTTTGAACTTTAGGGACAGTCATTAAAGTTCATTTTTCCTGTATATTGTATTGCAATTCTATTTTCAGGTTTCTCGTCAAATAAATATAATACAATCAAGAATAACCATTCTAGTGGTTTCATTAAAATATAAGTAATATCTGCTTGAATCACTGTATTTATATGTTTAGATAAAGGATAACCATATTTATCATAAACATGTCTAATAAAATGATGAAACTTAGGTGTTCTCTCTTGAATCAAATCTTCAAACGCATTTGCAACACAAAGTTGTCTATTTACTACTATTTTCTCTCCTCTTCTAATTCCCATTCTAATAGGTTTTACCAAATTTTTATGTCCTCTTAAAGAAACTGTACATAGATAATGTGCATCATAAATAACTGGTGGAGGAGAAATTTTTGTAGATAAAGACCAATCACTTGTTTCCAAAAATGCTTTTATAACTTCATCTGGCCTTTGTCCAAACAAGACTAAAATACATATTAATAAAACTGTTAGCGGAATTGTTAAAATTATCGCTATTACAGGCCAATTATCTATATCATATAACAATTTACTACATTTATTTAAAAATTTGTTTTCATATTCTTTTGCTTTTATGTTTTGTTCTTTATACCTTTCCATAACTTTAATTTGAGCTCGTAAGCCACATAATATATAATTGATTGGAAATAATGCTAAATAGAATATTCCTTGTTTTTCTAGCAAATTATTACTTAATTGAATTATAAATGCAATCATAAATATTGAGCAGATTAAAATTCCTGACATTGAGCATACTATTATTAATGGTGGTAATTTTAATTTTTTTATTCTTATTAATCCATAAGATATAATTCCAAGTAGTACTATTGTAACAACAGTTGGCATACTCCAAGAAGCTATTGGGCTATGTACATCTATTTGTGTCCCGCCTAATCTTAAACTTTGTTCATAGTCTTTAAATCCAAATAGGAAGTATAATAGTCCTGTTAGAAGTATTCCTAATACGAATGTTAAAATATCAATTAAGTTTTCTTTTATTTTCTTTTTCTTAAATAAGTTTATTATATTAAATACTGTTAGTATTAGCGGAAGCACTAAGCATATAAATGCTAGTATTATATATAATATTACCATTCTAAAACACTCCTATCTTTTTTTAAGACAACTTATTGGGTATATAAATTCTTTCTTTATTAATCTGCAATATATTCTATTGTTTTTACTAATCCTTTTATATTATCTATATCTGTAATTTTTGTATCTAAAGTAATATCACACATTTCGTAAAGTACATAACCATAGTTTGCTTGAATATGATATCCCATTCCTAAGAATGTTTCTGTTTGACTATTTACATTTAACTTCACTGGGTATATAAATTTATCAAAATTACACGTTACTATTATAAACCCGTTACCGGAATTATCTACACTTACATATTCTATGCCCATTCCGTCTACTCTATATGTGTCTTTTAAATATTTTTCTACTTCGCTTTTCATTTTTTCTTTTGAGCATATTTCTATTTTATTTGCATCTATAACTTTTAGTTCTCCTTCTTCTTTGGCTGTCTCTCCTAGTACATAAATTGAATCTCCAACTTCTAAATTTGATATTTCTATTTTACTATTTGTTTCATAGCTTGTAAATTCTGTATTTTCATTTATTTTTGCAACACAAGTTACTATATTATTACTTAATCCTACTTCAATTCTATCTTCTGCTATGCTCATTATTATTCCATTTACCGCTTCTTGTACATATTGATTTGCTTCACTGATTGTTCCTGTATTTGTATTGCTTATATTATAATATATACACTTTGTATTGACTACTTTGCTTACAATTAATACATTAACTGTATATTCATTTAATAAATTTCCAAATTCATATTTTATATTTCCAATATTTTGTTTTACATCTTTTATTTCATATTGTGATAATAAAATCACTACACTTTGCTTTTCAAAGTCTATTGCTGGCATTTCTGCACTAGTTTTAAAATTTATTTGATTTAATATTTTTTGATAATCTCCTTGGTCAAATTCTATTATTCTTTGATATATTCTGGATTTAACTTGATTAAAGCCTAATCCTTCTGGTATTTCGTTTATTTTATTTTCTGAAATATAATTATAGTTCTTATTAAAGTCGTACTTCTCTTCATTTTTAGTTAATTTATCTAATTTTTTAATTAGCTCGTCTCTACCTTCTAATGATGTTTTTATTACTTGTCCACTATCTGTAAATCTTTTTATAATTCCAATATTTTTTTCTTCAAGAAAAAATACAAAGTTCTTGCTTTTTGTATCATAATCAAATTCGACAAAATTTCCTCTGTTTTGCATTTCACTTATTTCTTCTTCTGAATAAACAATTCCTTCGATGGTGTTAATTGTTCTATTATATAGTTCAGAATAAATTTGAGCATATTCTCTTGTTTCTGAGTCGATAATTACATATTCATTGTTTTTATTCTTATAAATAATTCTGTCTGGTGTTGGTAATATTGTATTTTCATCAATTTGACCCGTACTCAATGCTTCCATTCTTTCTTCTTCTTTTTCAATTTCATATACAAAAAATAATAATATGGCTATTATTACTAATAAAATTGTACTGATTCCAGTTATTACTAGTTTTTTCTTTTTTTGAACTTTTCCTATTATACATAATATTATTCCTATTAGAATTATTATTGAACTTCCTATTATTAATATCATTTACATTTCCTTTCTTTTTCATCTAAGTATATATTTCACCTTTTTATAATGCTGTACCTCTTTTAGGAATAAAAAATTTACTCATATCATTTCCTTCTAGTTTTAATAATTCTACTTTATTTTTTATTCCGCCACCATATCCTGTTAGACTTCCATTTGTTCCAACAACTCTATGACAAGGAACAATAATACATATTGGATTCCACCCAACAGCTCCTCCAACTGCTTGACTAGACATTCTTTTTATTCCTCTTCTTTTTGCAATAATTTTAGATATATCATTATATGGTATTGTTTCTCCAAATGGTATTGTATTGATTATATCTATTACTTCTTTTCTAAATGGTGTTATGTCATTTATTTTATACTTGGGTATAAAATCAGGTTGTTTTCCACTAAAATATATATCAAGCCATTTACTAGTTTCTTTAAATATAGATAATTCTTTTTCTTCACAATTTAGTTCATGCTTTTTTGTATCTTTTGATTTTTCAAACCATAAACCTGTTAGATATTTGCCATCACTGTTCATTAAAATATTTGAAAGTTCGTTTGGCGTTTTGTATTTATATTTATAAATCATAAAACTCTCCTATCTGTTTTTAATTATCTTCTTTATTTTTCTTTTCTAAAGTATACTAATTTATCTATTTCTCTAAAAATTTTATTTACCATAGTCTTTTTCTATTTTCTTTCTATATCTATCTTCCTCTGAAAAAATACACCCACAATACTTTTGCATATAAAGGCCTATTTCTCTTGCTTTAGCTTGCCCTTCTCTAAAACCTACTCTAAAATCTCTATATAAAAATTCTATATCATACTTTTTTGCCATTTTATTTGCAACGTCTATTAAAGCCTCATGATTTTGATATGGGCTTACTAATAAAGTAGTAGAAAAATGGGTAAATCTATTTTCTTTAGCATATTTAGCTGTTTTCTCCAGACGTACTGGATAACAATATTCTTTGCATCTATTTTGTAAATCACCAATAACGTTTTTACAAAATTCTTTTAATCCATAGTTTTCTTCAAATATAGTTTCTACCTTTATACTTTTTGCATATTCTTTTAAACAATCTCTTCTTGCTTTATATTCCATGTATGGATGAATGTTTGGATTAAACCAATATACTGTTGGTTCTATATTCTCTTTTCTTAGACTATCTATACAATATATACTACATGGTGCACAGCAAGTATGTAATAGTAATTTCATTTTTCAATATTCCCCTTTATATGTTACACTAAAATAAATAAATTATTTGCTATACTCTATTTATTAAATACTCTCTTGATATGGAAATCCTAAATGTTTATATGCTGGTGGTAATACTTGTCTCCCTCTTAATGTTCTTGCAATAAATCCGATTTGTATTAAGTATGGTTCATAAACATCTTCTAATGTATCTATCTCTTCTCCTATAGTTGCGGCTAGTGCTTCAATTCCTACTGGTCTACCTGAATATTGCACAATCATTGTTTCTAATAGTTTTCTATCAATTTCATCTAGTCCTAATTCATCTATTTCCAACTTATTTAAAGCAATTTTTGTTATTTTTAGTGTTATATTTCCATCCCCTAAAACAATTGCATAATCTCTAACTCTCTTTAAAAGTCTATTAGCTATTCTAGGAGTTCCTCTTGATCTTCTAGCAATCTCTTTTGCTGCCTCTTCTTCTATTTCTACACCTAATATCTTACTTGACCTTTTAACTATTGTAGTTAAATCTTCTACTGAATATAACTCTAATCTGTGTACTATACCAAAACGGTCTCTTAGTGGTGTTGTTAATGCTCCTGCTTTAGTAGTAGCTCCAATTAAAGTGAATTTGGGCAAATCTAATCTTATAGACCTCGCACTTGGTCCTTTTCCTATAATAATGTCTAGTGTGTAATCTTCTAATGCTGGATATAGAATTTCTTCAACACTTTTACTTAATCTGTGTATCTCATCTATAAATAAAACATCAAATTCTGAAAGATTAGTAAGTAATGCTGCTAAATCTCCTGGCTTTTCAATTGCTGGTCCAGATGTAATTTTTATATTAGAATTCATTTCATTAGATATAATATTAGAAAGTGTTGTTTTACCAAGACCTGGAGGACCATATAGTAAAACATGGTCTAATGGTTCTCCTCTTTTTTTTGCTGCTTCTATATATATTTTCATATTTTCTTTAACTTTGTCTTGTCCTATATATTCATCTAATGTTTTTGGTCTTAAAGAATTTTCCATTCTCTCTTCATTAGCATTTTCTAGTTCTGGACTAATTATTCTTTCTTCTTCCATTATTGTTACATCCTTTCTTTTGCCATTAGGGACGGGTTTGTTTGGCAATTTTTTTGCAAAATGGGACAGGTTCGTTTGACAAAAATTTTAATTTGTTTTTTTCTAATTTGTTTTAAATCTATATTTGTCATTATAATTATTTAACAATTCTGTTATCTACCTTTTAATAGGTTTCATATCTAATTTATTTTTTCTCCTTGTTTTAGCTCTGTCGCTACATTCTCTCATTTATCTGTCATTCAATTTTTTCTATAAAATCTTCTATAATTTTTAACATTCTAGTATTATCATGTATATATTTTTTAGGAATAAAATCTTTTGCTCTCATAATTGCATTTTCTAAATCTTTTACGTCTTCTATCCCAATAATATATCCCTTTTCGTTAAATGTGTGCACTATTTCTTCTTGATGATTATTAACATGTTCTTGATATTCGTGTTTTCTTGGAACTGCAATAACTTTTTTTCCTTTTTCTATAGATGAAATAATAGATCCAACACCACCATGTGTAATAATTAAATCTGCTTTTTGCTGTAGACTCAACAATTTGTCTTTTTGTATCAAGTCGAAAATTTTCATGTTTTCAGATTCATATTTAGTGTATCCTGCTTGTACCACTACTTCTCCTTTAATTATATTTTTGTCTATTAAATTATCTATTTCTTTAAGTAATCTACTAAAATCATTATTTTGCGTACCTAACATTACAAGTACCATTTATTTCCTCCTTACTTCTATTTAGCAAAATTGCCATTAGGGACGGGTTCGTTTGGCAATTTTTTGGCATTTGGAGACAGGTTCGTTTGCATTTTTTTACCAACAGGGACAGACTTGTTTGGTAATTTTTTAATATATAGATCCTCCGTATACAGCTTTTGGGTATATTTCAAGCATCTCTTCCCATTGAACTATAAATAAATCTGCTATTGGATAAAGTAATCTCCCTGTGGCTGTTTTTTTATTTGTATTCGCAAAAGTTTCTATGTATATTATTTTACTTCCGAACATTTTGCCTATTATACACATTGGTCCAGCTGTATGTGTTCCTGTTGTAATTATTACTTTAGGTTTTAATTTTATATATAAATATATTGTTTTTAAACATAGATAAAAATATTTAAATATGTATGAAAAAATTTTTGCTCTTGTTCCATAAGGCAAAAAGTCTAGTTTGTCTCCATATTTTTCTTTTAAACTTTCATTTGCTTTATCCTTTTCTGTTATGATATGGTAATCATATTTTTCAAACAGAGGAGCTAATTGTAATAGTTCATTTAAATGTCCTCCTGTGCTTGATATAAATAGTACCCTTTTTTTCATTTTTATCACTTTCCTTTTTTTTTGAATGTACTTCTCTTTACAAAGGATTTTTTGTTTCTTTTCTTATTTTTCCAAAATTTCTATTTTATTATATCTTTTTTTTTGTCTAATGTCCAGTTTTATTTCAAAATAGAAGCATACAAGGTAATACTTCAGAGTTCAAATGGGTTATAACTTTTCGAGTTAGCTCCGAATGTGCCGTGGAATAGATGTATAAATTCTTAGTTTAAAATAACTGAGGAAGCGTGATTAACGAGAGGCTCGGTTATTTTAAACTTAGAATTTATAGTCTATGGAGCAAGCCGAGGAGATAATGAAAAAAGTTATAACCCATTTGAACTCTGAAAAATTATTATAAAGGACCTCCTTATAAATTAATATAAGAAAGCCCTTTACATAAATATTTTTATATTTTATCCAAAAAATCCTCTTTTTTTGACTGGTGGTTGTTCATTCATTGTTTTGGCAAGCTGTACAAGTAATTCTCGTTGTTCCTTTGATAATCTTTTTGGTGTTTGAACTATTACAGTAAATACAAAATCTCCTATTGTGCTAGAATTAACAGATTTAAATCCTCTATTTCTAATTGTAAATCTCGTTCCTGTTTGAGTACCTTCTGGAATTCTATAATATTCCTTACTTCCGTCTACCATTGGTATTTCTAATTCAGCTCCTAAAGTTGCTTGAGTAATTGTTATAGGAACTTCGCACATTACATTATTTCCATTTCTAGTAAATATGCTATGTTTTCTAATACTTATTGTAATGTATAAGTCTCCTTTTGGTCCTCCTTTTTCTCCAGGTTCACCTTCTCCTCGTAACACTACTGTTTGACCGTCATTTATTCCAGCAGGTATTTTTACTTTTATTTTAGGTTGTTTACGAACTGTTCCCTTTCCTCTACAAGTCTCACAAGGTTCTTTTATAACTTCTCCTGTTCCATGACATGCACTACATGTTCTCGTTGTTTGCATTTGTCCTAATATTGTATTTTGAACTTGAGTTACTTGACCAGTTCCATGACATACTCCACATTTTGTTACAGTCGTTCCTGGTTTTGCCCCTGTTCCATGACAAGTATCACAAATTTCATTTCTTGTCACTGTTACTTCTTTTTCAACGCCTAAATATGCTTGTTCAAAAGTAATTTCCATTCTCAAATTTAAATCTGCACCTTTTCTTGGTCCATTTTGTCTTTTTGAAGAACTTCTTCCTCCAAATCCTCCACCAAAAAATGATGAAAATATGTCTCCCAAATCTCCAAAGTCTCCAAAACCATCAAATCCCGAGCTGCTATAAGAATAATATCCTCCTTGACCACCAAATGGTCCTCCTGCTCCTCCTCCAAATCCTTGTGGTCCGTCTGGTCCAAATTGGTCGTACATCCTTCTTTTCTGTGGGTCTGATAATGTCTCATAAGCTTCATTTACTTCTTTAAATTTTGCTTCTGCTTCTGCCTTATTATCTGGATTGGCATCTGGATGATATTTTTTTGCAAGCTTACGATAAGCTTTTTTTAATTCTTCATCAGTCGCATTTTTGTTAACACCTAAAACTTCATAATAATCTCTTTTTCCTGCCATTTTTTTATCTCCCAATTCATTATTTTTGCTACATATCTATATTCAAAATTATATTCTTAAATTTTGAGGTTGGATTTTTATTGCTTTTCCAACCTCTTACTTTATTTTTTATTTTTTGTCTCCATCATCTTCTACTTTATAATCTGCATCATATACATTTCCATCTGTTCCTGCTTGCTCAGTATTGTTATTTGTTCCTGCTTGTGCATTTGAATCAGTTCCTGTTGCTCCTTGTGCTCCATTTGGATTTGCATTTTTATAAAGTTGTTCGCTCATTTCATAAAATACTTTTGTCAATTTTTCTGTAGCTTCTTTTATTTTTTCAGTATCTCCACCTTCAAGAGCTTTTTTAGTATTGTCTATTTCTGTTTCTACTTTTGCTTTTTCTTCTCCACTAATTTTATCGCCTAAGTCGTTTAATGTTTTTTCACTATTGTATACTAAACTTTCAGCATTATTTTTAACTTCAATTTCTTCTTTTTTCTTCTTATCTTCTGCTGCGTGAGCTTCTGCATCTTTTACAGCTTTATCTATATCTTCATCAGTTAAATTTGTTGATGCTGTGATAGATACATTTTGTTCATTACCTGTTGCCATATCTTTTGCTGATACATGTACTATACCATTTGCATCTATATCAAATGTAACTTCAATTTGTGGAACTCCTCTTGGAGCTGCTGGAATTCCTGTCAATTGGAATCTTCCTAAAGTTTTATTGTATGCTGCCATTTCTCTTTCACCTTGTAGAACATGAACTTCTACTGATGTTTGACCATCTGCTGCTGTTGAGAATATCTGTGATTTTTTAGTTGGTATAGTTGTATTTCTTTCTATTAATTTTGTAAATACTCCTCCATAAGTTTCAATACCTAATGATAATGGTGTTACATCTAGTAATACTAGGTCTTTAACATCTCCTGATAAAACACCACCTTGAATAGCTGCACCAATTGCAACACATTCGTCAGGGTTAATTCCTTTATCTGGTTCTTTACCTGTTATTCTCTTAACTACTTCTTGTACTGCTGGTACTCTTGTAGATCCACCAACTAATAATACTTTATGAATATCATTTGATGTTAATCCTGCATCTTTTAATGCTTGATTTACAGGTCCTGCTGTAGCTTCTACTAAGTCATGGATTAATTCTTCAAATTTAGCTCTTGTTAATGTTACATCCAAATGTTTTGGCCCTGTACTATCAGCTGTAATAAATGGTAGATTTATTTGTGTTTGTTGTACTCCTGACAATTCAATTTTTGCTTTTTCTGCTGCTTCTTTTAATCTTTGCATAGCCATTTTATCTGTACTTAAATCAATTCCATTTGATTTTTTAAATTCTGATACTAGGTAATCAATAATTTTTTGATCAAAATCATCTCCTCCTAAGTGTGTATTACCATTTGTAGCTAAAACTTCAAAAACTCCATCTCCAATGTCTAGTATTGAAACATCAAATGTTCCTCCACCTAAGTCATATATCATTATTTTTTGATCTTGTTCTTTATCCATTCCATAAGCAAGTGATGCTGCTGTTGGTTCGTTTATTATTCTTAAAACTTCAAGTCCTGCTATTTTTCCTGCATCTTTTGTTGCTTGTCTTTGACTATCACTAAAATATGCTGGAACTGTAATAACTGCTTGTGTTACTTTTTGTCCTAAATAATTTTCTGCATCTGCTTTTAATTTTTGTAGTATCATTGCTGATATTTCTTGTGGTGAGAATTTTTCTCCATCTATATCTACTTTTTCATTTGTTCCCATTTTTCTTTTAATAGAAATAACTGTATTTTCTGGATTTGTAACAGCTTGACGTTTTGCTATTTGTCCAACTAGTCTTTCACCATTTTTAGAAAATGCCACAACTGATGGTGTTGTTCTATTTCCTTCTGCATTTGGTATAACTACTGGCTCTCCTCCTTCCATAACTGCTACACATGAATTTGTTGTTCCTAAGTCAATTCCTATAATTTTTCCCATATTAGTTCCCTTTCCTTTCTTTAGGTTCTATTAGCATTAACAACAATAATTTGTTTTTTTACTAATCCCCCATAAATTATAAAATTTATATTTTAAAAATTAATAACTAATTTAAATTAATATTTTTATTTAATTAGCCAAGCTGAATCTCTACTCGCTGTATTGTGTACTCACTGTACATCGAAATTTGAATAATCAAATAAAAATGCGAAGATTATTGCTTTTCTTTGTTTTTTATTAAATTAATTAAAAGTAGTGAGATTTGCATTTTTGTTTTGTTGACCAAGCTGAAGGTGTACTCACTGTACATCGAAGTTTGGTCAACAAAACAAAAATGTGAAGATTGCTGCTTTTAATTAATTTAATTGGCTACAACAACCATCGAATGACGTATAACCCTACTTCCTATTTTATAGCCTTTCCTATACTCCTGAACAACCTCTTTCTCGCCCTTAGAATCATCCTGAACACTGCTAACAGCTTCATGAAGTTCCGGATCAAAAGTCTCTCCCAAAGACTTTATTTCCTCTACACCTTTTGAAGTAAGAACATCCTTAAATTGTTTCAACACTAATTCAACGCCTTGTTTATAACTTTCATCACTAGTTTCAACTTTAACAGCATTTTCCAAATTATCAACTATTGGAAGTAAAACCTCTATTATATCTGAAAGTATAGAATTATATAAGCCTTCTCTCTCTTTTGCATTTCTTTTTTTATAATTTTCGAATTCCGCCAATATTCTTTTATATCTGTCATCTAATTCATCATAGTCCTGTTTTGAAACCATATCTTTGTGATTTTTCTTTTCTTCTTTTTCTTGTTCTGAATTCTTCTTTTCCTCTAATTCTTCTTTCTTATCTTCTGCCATGTTAAACCCTCTTTCTATTCAATTTCTTTTAATTTCTTATTTATATATTTCATAACAGAAATAACTTTTGAGTAGTCCATTCTCTTTGGTCCTATAATTCCTATTGTTCCCAAATCTTTGCCATTTACCTTATGTTTGAATGTAACTATACTAAAATCTTTTAATTCTTCCTTTTCATTTTCTTCACCAATATACACATTAATATCTTCTGCAAATCCTGAATTCAACATGTCTGCTACAACTTCCTTAGTATCTAATATATTCACAAAATTTTTTGCAACTTCTAGACTATTAAATTCTGGTAAGTCAAATGCTTTATTGGCTCCTTCTAGGTATATATTTTCGTCTTCCTCTAAAACCCTTTTTATTTGTTCAATTACAGGTTTTATAACATTAACACTATATGTCATTTCATCATATAAATATTCTTCTAATGGTCTATCAATTGTTTCGATTGGTTGACCTTTTAATTTGTTATTAAACATGTAATTCATTGTTTGTATTTGTTTTTCTGTCACGTCCTCATCAAACTTTATTATTGTTTCTTTTACTAAACCAGAGTCCGTTAGTATTACTGCCATCATCATTCTTGAACCTAGTAATACAAATTTTATATCTTCTATTATTTGTGTTGCTGTTTTAGGTCCAATAGATACAGTTGTATAATGTGTTACTTCTGATATTGTATTTGCTGCTATTTTAGTTAAATCCTCTATTTCATTTACTTTTGTTTCTAGTTTGCTACTTATATATTTAATTTCTTCTAAACTAATGTCATCATCTTTTATCAATTCATCAACATAATATCTATATCCTTTAGCTGACGGTATTCTTCCACTAGATGTATGTGTTTTGTCTAAATATCCATTTTTTTCTAAATCTGCCATCTCGTTTCTAATTGTTGCACTACTACAATCTAGTCCATAGTTATTTTTTAGTGCATTTGAACTGACTGGCTCTGCTGTATTTATATATTCTTCTACTATTGCTTGTAATACTTTCTTTTTTCTATCATCTAATGATTTTTCTGCCAATTTTTTTCACCTCTTTTGGCATTTAGTTTTAGCACTCCTGTAGTTCGTTTGCTAACTCTCTATATATTATATCCATTTTTAGCACTTGTCAATACTTTCTGCTAATTTTCTTTGTGAATTTTTTGTGAACTCCCAATAGCTCAGAGGTCAATGGAGGAAGGATGATTTCTTGAGTAAGCTTCTCGGCTTGCTCCATAGACTATAAATTCTAAGCTTAAAATAACCGAGCCTCTCGTTAATCACGCTTCCTCAGTTATTTTAAGCTAAGAATTTATACATCTATTCCACGGCACATTCGAAGCTTACTCAAGAAATCATCCTTCCTCCATTGACCTCTGAGCTATTACTCTTATAAATTGTTACCAATATTCTGCTTGTCAATTGAAGAAAAATAGTATATAATATGACTATCATAAAAAGAATGGAGTTGGATTGATATGAACGAAGTGAAAATAGGTAGAGTTTACCGTCATTTCAAAGGAAATTATTATTTTGTGTAAAATGTAGCTTATGACTCGGAAACACAAGAAAGAATGGTAGTATATAAACCTCTTTATCATAGAGAAGATGAAAGAAATATATGGGTAAGACCTGAGAAAATGTTTTTAGAAGAAATACCTGAAAGACCAGATAATATAACAGGTCAAAAAGTAAGATTTCAGTTGATAGATGAAATCCAAAAAGATTATACAAAATAATAAAATCGGAGGGACAATTATGATAGATATTAAATTTTTAAGAGAGAATCCAGATATTGTAAAAGAAAATATTAAGAAAAAATTTCAAGACAATAAACTTGTTTTAGTTGACAAAGTTATTGATTTAGATAAAAAAAGTAGAGAAGTAAAATTAAATGGAGATAATTTAAGGTCAGAAAGAAAAACATTAAGCAATCAAATTGGAGAATTAATGAAATCTGGAAAAAAACAAGAAGCTGAAAAAATAAAAGAAAAAGTTCAAGAAATTAATAATAAATTAACTGAAAATGAAACACTAGAAAATAAATATTCAGAAGAAATTAAAATGAGAATGATGAAGATTCCTAACATCATGCATGAATCTGTTCCAATTGGTAAAGATGATAGTGAAAACGTAGAAATTCAAAAATTTGGTGAGCCAGTTGTTCCAGACTATGAAATTCCTTTTCATGGTGAAATTTTAGAAGCTTTAAACGGACTTGATTTAGATAGTGCAAGACGTGTAGCTGGACAAGGTTTCTATTATTTATTGGGAGATGTTGCTAGGCTTCACTCAGCAGTTTTAACTTATGCTAGAGATTTTATGATTAATAAAGGTTTTACTTATTGCATACCTCCATATATGATAAGAAGTGATGTTGTAACTGGTGTTATGAGCTTTGAAGAAATGGATGCAATGATGTATAAAATCGAAGGAGAAGATTTATATCTAATAGGTACTAGTGAACATTCTATGATTGGTAAATTTAAAGACCAAATATTAAAAAAAGAAGACATGCCATATACTATGACATCATATTCCCCTTGTTTCAGAAAAGAAAAAGGAGCTCACGGATTAGAAGAACGTGGTGTTTATAGAATACATCAATTTGAAAAGCAAGAAATGATTGTTGTATGCGAGCCAGAAGATAGTTGGAATTGGTACGATAAGATGTGGTCATATACTGTTGAATTTTTTAGAAGTATGAATATTCCTGTTAGAACATTAGAATGTTGTTCAGGTGACCTTGCTGATTTAAAGGCTAAATCTTGTGATGTTGAAGCATGGAGTCCAAGACAACAAAAGTATTTTGAAGTTGGAAGTTGTTCTAATTTAACAGATGCTCAAGCAAGACGTTTAGGAATTAGAATAAAAGGTGAAAATGGAAATTATTTTGCTCACACTTTAAATAATACTGTTGTTGCACCTCCTCGTATGCTTATATCTATTGTGGAGAATAATTATCAACCAGATGGCAGTGTTATTGTTCCAGAAGTATTGAGACCATATATGGGTGGGCTTGAAAAACTAGAACCTAGAAAATAAACTTTTGTGCCAAAGGGGACGTGTTTTTTTGGCACAAAATATATTAGTATAAACAATCATTAATAATTTTTTAATAATTTAAGTTTATAATGTTTTAAAAAATTTTTATTTTGTGCCAAAAAAACACGTCCCCTTTGGCACAAAAAAGGAGCAATAATTTAATGAATGTAAAAAACCCAAAATTTGAAATATCAGCAGTTAATCCAAAGCAATATCCAAAAAGCGGATTACCAGAAATAGTTTTAGTTGGAAAATCTAATGTCGGAAAATCAAGTTTCATAAATACAATGATAAATAGAAAAAAATTAGCCAGAACAAGCAGTGAGCCAGGTAAAACACGTCAAATAAATTTTTATAACATTGATGATACCTTCTATTTTGTAGATTTGCCTGGCTATGGATATAGCAAAATGTCAAAAATGGAACAAGAAAAAGTTGGAAAGTTTATAGAACAATATTTGTTTAATAGGAAAGAAATTTCCTTAATTATATTTTTAGTAGATATTAGACATCGTCCTACTTCTAATGATAAACTTATGTATAATTATATTATATCCTCTGGACTTCCTTGTTTAATTTTAACTAATAAAGCTGATAAAATTGCTATAACCAAAGTTGAAGATGCTTCTAAAGCTGTACAAAAAGAGCTGAATCCTATTGGCGATATTCCAACTCTCCCTTTTTCTTCAGAGAGAAAAATTTATCAAGATGATGTTTGGAATTTTATTGAAAAATATATTTAAACTATATAAATACAAAGGTTTACTTTAAATTTTAAAGTAAACCTTTGATTTTATTATTTAAGCATTTTATTTAATGCTTTTATAGCATTAAATCTATCATTAAATTTTATTGATTTATTTTTATTACTTCTTTTAAGCTTTTAGCAACAACATTTACATTTCTTATTTTTCTTTTTATTACATAGCATCAATATTGCTGTTAATATTAGTAATAGTCCTAGAATTATTGCTAATATTATTATTGCAGCTAAAGCTCCTAGAATTACTGTTGATAATGCTGCACCTATTAATAGACCTATTGTCAAAGTAAATGCTGACAATAAAATTGTTTCTACAATACCTAAACAATTTTTCTTTTTGTTACATTTATCTTCTCTATTATCATAACAACAAATTGTTTCTTGTGGCTCCATGCAAAGTCACCTCCAATATAGTATTTTGACTAATACTATATTATATATTATGTATATTATTTTTTTTGGTGACTTTTATATTCTTTTTTCTAATTTAGTAATAATTTTTAATGCTTTTTCTCTTGGAATAGTAACTATATGTCCGCATCCTTGGCATTTTAGTTTAAAATCCACTCCTATTCTTATTATTTCCCATAATTTGCTTCCACAGGGATGTACTTTTTTTGTTCTCACAATATCTCCTATTTTATAGTCTATTGTTATCACCTTCTCTGTTTTTTTGTCTATTATTCCACAATTTTATTCTCCAATATTTTAAAATATTTTTTTAAGATTTTAAAGAAATTACTCTGCTTTTTTTGCCTTCTCAAATCTTTTCTCTATACTCTCTTTTCCTAGAACTTGCATAATTTCATACATATCTGGCGTATTTGTTCTTGATGTTAAAGCTACTCTTAAAACTGTACTCACATCTCCTACATGTGCTTTATAGTTATCAGGATTTGCTTTATATTCTTTTACTTCTTTTGCATATCCCATTTCGCCTGCTAATTCTTTTATTTTATCAAACCATGTTTGTTTATCATCATTTTCATTATAATACTTTTCAATATATAAATCTAATATCTTATTTATATCGCTTTTGTCATTAATTACTTGGTATGGATAATCTTGCTTTTTATTTAAAAATTTATCATCATACATATACCCGATATTTTCCTTAACTTCTGACCATTTTGATATGTCTTTCCTTGGCTTTTTATTTCCTCTTTCTATTCCGAATATTTTTAAAGCATATTCTTTATCTTCCAACATTTCTGCTAATTCTTTATCATATTTATTAGCCCATTTTAGTGATTCATCATATACTTTTTCTGCACTAAATGTTGATATTACTGTCTTTCCTACATCTAGTAATTTTATCATATCAAATAAAGCTCCACTTACACTCATCTTATTTAATTGTAATTCAAATTCATCTATTGATTTTTCTTTATTTGCTCTTCTCCAATTTTCAAAATTTGAATTTGCTATATTTAATAAATATTCCTTTACTGCTTCTGCTGGTATACCTTCTTCATCATAATAGCTGACTGCTGCTTCTGCATCTTTTCTTTTACTTAATTTTCTTTTATTTCCATTATCATTTTTCATAATTGGTGCAATATGTGCATATTTAGGAGCTTTAAATCCTAATTCATGAAATAATTGTAAATGTAGTGGTACTGATGATAACCATTCGTCCCCTCTAATTACGTGTGTTGTTCTCATTAAATGGTCATCTACTACATGTGCAAAGTGGTATGTTGGTAATCCATCCGCTTTTATAATAACAATATCTTGGTCATTTTCTGGAAAATCTACATTTCCTTTTATAACATCATGATGTTTTATCTTTCTATCTTCTCTTCCTGGTGATTTGAAACGTATAACATAATCCTCTCCAGCTTTTATTTTTTCTATTGCTTCAATAACTGGTATATTTCTACATTTTGCCCATACTCCATAATATCCTGGTCTTATTTTTGCAGTTTCTTGTTTTGCTCTCATTTCTTCACCATCTTCTACTGTGCAGAAACATGGATATGCTTTTCCTTGTTCAATCAAGTATTTTGCATAGCTTTGATAGATCTCTTTTCTTAATGATTGTTTATATGGTCCGTATTTTCCTTTTTCTTCGTTTTCAGATATCATTCCCTCATCTGGTTGTATTTCAAAATCTTTTAAAGCATTTACTATTCCAGACACTCCGTTTTCTACTTCTCTTTTTTGGTCTGTATCTTCTACTCTTAAGAAAAATACTCCTTCTGTTTGTTCTGCTAACTTCTTAGCTATTAATGATTGATATAACCCTCCTATATGCACAAATCCTGTTGGACTTGGTGCAAATCTTGTTACTATTGCTCCTTCTTTTAAGTTTCTTTCTGGATATTTTTCTTCATAATATTCTATTGGCTTTGCATCTGGGAATATTATGTCTGCTAAGTCTTTATAATCCATTGTTATCTCTCCTTACTTATTTTTTCGTTGATATTTTATTATTTTTTTTCTTTTGGTATTGCTATCTTTCTATAGTCTGTTCTTTTCTTTACCAATAGCCATATTTTACTATATTTTTCCTAAAAAAGCAAGGTAGTTGAATTTTATTCTGACTTTATTTGTAACATTCAGAGGTAAAATGGTATTTATGAAAACTAAATTCAATTAGTTCTAGCCATCATTAAGTTTCATTTTTCATTATGTTTAAATTAACACATTATTTTTCGGTTATTTGTGGAAATATTTTTCGGTTATTTATTGGACTTTTTTTCGGTTACTTGTATTTGTATTTACTTTTTAATAATCAGTGCTTTTGAAATCATTAATCCTAATATCACACATAAAATACAAATCAATATTTCTAAAACATATGAAACTGCCGGAAATAATACGAATACCGAACCCAAGGTAAATCCTATAATACTATAAAACATCTGAGCATAATACTTTTCCAATAATAATTTCGTTACTCTCATACAAATGAGACATCCCAAAATTAATCCAAGTCCCATTGGAATTAAAACAGGCATATATAATATTGAAATAGCCTGTAAATAAATTGAATATACTCCTAAAATCATCAAAATAATTGTACTACTCACACCTGGTACTATAATCCCAACAGACATAAATAAACCAGCCAGGAAAAAATTAAAAAAACTATAATTGCTTGTATTCTGTAATGGCATCATATTTTCTAATATCACTGTAAATACTCCTATAGCTAAAGCAATCAACAAAAAAATTATGTAATACTTTTTAAATCTTTGCTTTTCATTAACTTCCTTTATTAAAGAAGGTACTGTTCCCAATATCAATCCTATAAAAATTGACTTTGTTTGTATAGGAAAAGCATACAACAAATAATTTAATATATTACTAAATAAAAGTACTCCGATTACTCCTCCTATTATTAATGGAAATAAAAATCTAAAATTATTCTTTATATCTTTAAAAAAATTTAAAATGCTATCTAATAATTTTTCATATATTCCTAAAATTACACAAAGTACGCCACTACTTATTCCAGGCAATATTGCACCTGCACCAATTGCTATTCCCTTAATGGTATTTGTTAAAAAATTTTTCATACTTTTATGGTGAAAGTTATTTTAAGAGAAATTTTTTACTTTCACCTTATTTATCACCTCTTTAATTCTTTTATTAATTTTATGAAACTTTTTAAATTATAATTACTCAAATTGTCCTTATATAATTTTTTAAGGTCATGCACTTTTATTTTTCTAGCTCATATAATTTTTAGTGTATTAGAAAATGGAGGTGCATTATGTTTTCAGCACTTATGGGGATTAGTTTTTTAGGTTTTATGGAATTTTTAAAGTCTGCAGTTTTTGTAGTTCGGATATATACAAGGAGGAACTTTATTTCCTGAGCCATTGTCTTCTGAAGAAGAAAAAAATTATTTGATACAAATGTCAAAAGGTGATGATGAAGCTAGAAATATTTTAATCGAAAGAAACTTAAGATTAGTTGCACATATTGCCAAAAAATATGCTACGTCAAATGTAGACCAGGATGATTTAATTTCTATTGGCACTATTGGACTTATAAAAGGAATTAATAGTTTTAATATTGAAAAAGGTGCTAGGCTTTCCACTTATGTTTCCAGATGTATTGATAATGAAATTTTAATGCATTTAAGAGCCACAAAAAAATTACGGTGCTGAAGTATTTCTTAATGAACCTATTGGAAAAGATAAAGACGATAATGTTGTTACTTTACAAGAAGTTTTGGAAAATGATGAAAGAAACATAGAAGATGAAGTAGATATTAAGATTAAAATTAAGCTTCTTTATGAAAAGATGAAATCTGTTTTAAAAGATAGAGAAAAAACTATATTAGAACTTCGTTTTGGGTTAGATGGTCATAAGCCTAAAACTCAGCATGAAATAGCTAAAATGATGGGGATTTCTCGTAGCTATGTATCAAGAATCGAAACAAAAGCTATTGGAAAATTAGCAAAGGAAATCAAAGAATAATATTAATAAATTGGAAGTGATTACATGATTAGTTTAACAAATGCAAAAGCAGTTATTATTCATAGCCAGCCTGATGATTTTACTACTGACCCTAGTGGCAATTCTGGTGAGAAAATAACTTGTGGTATTATTTCTAAATCATAGCAACAGTTCAGAGGTCAAAGGGGAAAACATGATTTCTTTCGCAATCTTCTCGGCTTGGTCAGTTATAGAAAATGAGATTTTCTATAACTAAACATCATTGCACACAATTTTACTAACGTAAAATTGGCGCACGAACAATGACGTGGGCATTAAAAAATTATAAACAGAGAAAATGTTTAAGAAGCCCGCTATTGTTCTTTCAATTATAAATTCTAAGCTTTAAATAACCGAGCCTCTCGTTAATCACGCTTCCTCAGTTATTTAAAGCTAAGAATTTATACATTTATTTCACGGCACATTCGAATCTTGCTCAAGAAATCATACTTTCCCCTTTGACCTCTGAACTGTTACTAAAATTAACTAATATTTTTTCTATTATTTTTTTCTTCTCAAAATCCAGTCTTTTTCGCATTTTATTGGTAAAAATATTTTTACCTTTTGCCCTTTAACCCCTGGACTAATTTCTTGTATTTCTTGGTTGGTATCATAATCCCATAATCTTTCTATTTTAAACTCTAATGGCTCTATTTTATTTGGAATAATAATTTCTAAAGTATCTCCTATTTTTAGCTTATTCTTTATTTCAATTACAGATTTTTCTTCATTATATTCTATTACCTTTCCACCAAACTCATATTGTTCATTGTATTGCCTTCCTGCATACTCTTGAATGTCTTTATTATTTCTATCATTAAAATAAAATGTAGTTAATCCTCTAGTTTTTACTTTATCCAATTCTTTTAAATATTTTGTATAATCATAATTTTCAGGATTCTTTTGATAATCATCAATTGCATTTCTATAAGCATTAATAACACTTGCTAAATAGTATTCTGTTTTTAATCTTCCTTCTATTTTTAAGCTATCTACACCCATTTCGATAATTTCTGGTATCTCTTCTATTAGGCATAAATCTTTTGATGAAAATATGCTTGTTCCATATTCGCTTGTCTCAATTGGCATCAATTCTCCTGGATTATTTTTTTCCTCGGCATATAAATTATATGACCATCTGCAACTTTGTGCACAATCTCCCAAATTTGCACTTCTGCATGCCAAAAAATCGCTTAAAAAGCATCTTCCTGAAAAAGCAAAGCATATTGCTCCATGTATAAATATTTCGATTTCCATTCCGTCTGGTTTATTTTCCATTATATATTTTAATTGTTCTTTATTCATTTCTCTCGCCATTATCATTCTTTTGGCTCCGTTTTTATACCAAAAATTTGCTGAGTGCAAACTAACAATATTAGCTTGTGTACTAACATTTATCGGTACATCTGGTGCATATTGCTTTAATACATCTATTACTCCTCCGTCTGCTGCAATTATTCCGTCTGGCTTTAACTCTTGCAATTTTTTAGCCATTTCTATTATTTCTTGATATTTTTCATCCCAAGCAAATATGTTTAATGTTACATACACTTTCTTCCCTATACTATGAGCATATTTTATTGTATTTTCCAAATCATCATCTTTCATGTCTGCTCTTGTTCTTAGTGATAATGATGATGTTCCGCAATATACTGCATCTGCTCCATATAGGAAAGCTATTTTTGCTTTTTCAAATGAACCTGCTGGTGCTAATAATTCTACTTTTTTCATTATTTATTCCTCTCTCCCTTATGATAATATTTATTTAATAAATTTATAAAATGTTATTGATTTTTGGATTTTATATAATTTTAATTTTTTTATATTTTTATTAAATTTTATCTTAACTGCTATAATTATATTAGCTTTTTTTATTTATGTCAATCATTCTTTAACTTTCTGTCTTTTTTTCGCTAATGATGCATCTATGTTATAAAATTGTCTAATTAATCATATTTTACTTTTTTGGATTTTTATGGTATAATATTTTATGTGAATTAATATTAATTGATTAAGTGGAGGTAGCTTTATGAGTAATGCGTCTATTGTTTTTCCAGATATTAATGCCTCTTTTTTAGAGGCATCTAATTTGAATACCGTTTGCTCTAATTATATTGGAATCTTAAATCAGACAGAAGATTTTTACTTCAGCCAATATGCAAACAAGTTGTTAGAATTTGTTGATTCTAACAAGAAAATTTCTAGTTTAGAGAAAGAATTTCATGAAATTAAAATTTTTCTGCGAAATTGGTCTAAATCCAATTCTGTACAAATTTCAATAAGCTCTAGAAAAAAAGCTTTTATACGGTTTAACTCCAAAATCAGATTATTTTTATCTGATGGTTTGGATTTAAATGGAATAAGAGATGTTTTAGGATTTAAACTAGTTTTGTTTACTTCTAAAAGTGATTCTCTTGAAACTCAAGAGCTTGCTTATAAGCTTATGAACGACTTATTGATCTTTTTTTCTATTCAGCGTAAGTCTCTTTTGCTAAATGCAGAAGATAGAATGGGAGAAGCCTTACAACCAGATTCAGAAATTGCTAAAAGAATTTTTGTTTATGACAAAAGTCTTTTACGACCTGAATTTAAAAGTAAAGTTAAAAATTATGTGCAATATCCTAAAGATACTGGCTATCAAGGTTTACATGCATATATAAAAACACCTACAAGTTTAGTTTTTGAAATTCAAGTTAAGACTCTAGCAATGGATATTTTCGCCGATTCTATACATGAAATTCACAAAAAGCAACGATATGCAAATTTTAAAATTCCACTAGATTATAGCAAAATACAATTACCAGGTGTTATATTTGATGAGAATGATTATCTTATTTCTGATAAGTGTGGATTGCTTAATAGTGTGGATCCGTTTAATATCATTTTTTAATCAAATTTCCCCAGTTAAAATAATTTTACTGGGGAATTTTTTATTTGATAATAAAATTGTTTTTCTTTTCAATAATAAACAGCAATGAATAAAATCTTTCGTATTTATGTGTTAGTATAAACTTTTAGTAGGGAAAATTTGATAAAAAAATTGAATAAGAGATACCAATTTGATAGAATATTTTTA